>JAJYCM010000291.1 GCA_021778375.1 Bacteroidota bacterium | reverse complement strand
TTTTAATGTCTCGGCAAATCTCATCTGAACTTTTGTACCTCGCTTTGCCTGAACTTTTAACGAAACCCATCCCACCATGTTTTGTCCCATATCATATATATAAACACCCGGTCTAATTTCTTTTACTGATCTTGGTTTCATGGTTTGCATTATCTTAATTGGCGCTATTATCTGTGCCGATAATTCTTCAGATGGATCGGCTACTTTTTCTGCACTCATCCATTCATTATCATCGAAGCCTACTTTATCCCAGCCGGGCATCTCTTTCCTGGCATCATAGTATTCACCATCATATTCATTGTTTGCTCTAATTGGTCCATCTGCAGTAATTTTCCAGGTTGTATCGCTTACAATGCTTTGAGTAGTATTATCAGTATATTCAATATTCAACCGAAAAATCATCTTTGGGAAACCATATGTCTCCATTTTCGTCGGTATTGTATGGCGCATTGCAAAAAAACGTCCGTTACCAAGTATTACTCCAACTGCATTTTTCCCCTCTAACAATTCTTTGGTTACATCAAATGTCATATAAAACGATCTCTTTGGATATTCCGATAATGCTGGTGCAAGGACTTGATCCCCGATTCTCTGCCCATTAAAATATAATTCAAACAGTCCTAAACCACAGATATATGCAGTCGCACGTTTAATCTCTTTCTTTATTCCAAATTCTTTCCTAACCATTCGCGCTGATAATTTTGTATGCTCAGAATCCGGTTCATCACTGCCAATTGCTTTGTCCAGACCAATCCAATTTGCTGATCCCCAGTCCTTTTTACTTAATAGCCCCATACTCCATTTTGCCGGCTTACTCCATGCAGATTCCTGTCCATTTTTGTCCCAAACTTTTACTTTCCAGTAACACTGCTCACCGGAGCTTACTTTCTTACCAGCATAAATTATATTTATACTCGCATCGGAAGATGTTTTTTTAGAATCCCACAAGTCTCCTTCATCTATATTTAATTTCTCCATTGAGCTTGAAACTTTTATCCTATATGCTGACTGTTTCTGATCCCTTTGTCCAGATAATGAGTACCAGCTTAATCGTGGATTTACAATGTCAATTCCCTTTGGGTTTATTAGACCCTCGCATGTTAATTGTTTGGGTTGTAATCTATCTTGGCTGTATCCTGCAGTTAATCCTGCTATTGTTATTACTGATAATAACAATAATATTGTTAAAATGTTAATTCTCATTGGCTTCCTTTGTTTTGAAGGGAAAGTTTGTAAAATGTAATTTTCTGATTATCTAAAATTCTTATATCAGTGAATCTCACGATAAATAGCAAACGTTAATTGCTAAATTTATTATCTTTAGATTTAATTGGATGCGTGAAATAATCTCCAAAATTACGGGCTTGCTTCCAGCTACCGGCGCAAATATACCAATCAAAAGAATAAGAGCTCAAACCCTTAAGTTCATGCGACAAAACCACCGCAAAGGTATGCCTGGGTGCAGCCCAAACAGCTCCGTATAGTAGCTTGACATATTCAGCATTCTTAAGTACATAAGCGCTCTTCGTTTCCCATTTTGTTGTTGGAACAACAATTGCGAAGCCATGGGTTCGTGCTAAATCTTGATAACGCCCGTTCATTAGTAAAGGCGCTGTTACGCTCGAACATGGTGTTTTTTCAGAACAGTTTTTAGGTGCATAAATAGCATTGTATTTGAATTTCAAGGGAGATGCACCCTCTAAATACCAATCCATTGCTCCTGATCCATCAGGTCGAATATTCACTACTACTTGATGAAGTTTAAGGTAGTATTTTGGCTCACCATTTGGATTCTTAATCCAACTCGCATCGGTTTCAATTGTGTAAGGAGTTGAATAGCCCGGCGGGAAAGTATCGCTTATCTTACCTTTCCACACGCCAAGCAAAGGACTATGTTGAAATGAATTATCTACACCTGCGTCGACCATCATCGCAATAGCACGCATGGACTTCTCTCCATCGCAAGCAACACCAGCCGTCGTGGATGGAATACCCATACTTGTTCCGCCCTGACTTGGGTGATATGCAGACCAGTAAGGGCTCAAACCCTTTAATTCTTCAGATGTATCTTTACGAAAACTAATCATTTCAACGTTTGCTCCTGCACTATGGCTATATAATAGCTCATGTCCTTTATATCGCAATGAAATTAATGTGGCTCCGTGTGTCAGATCAAATCGCGCTTCTTGTTCACCCGCTGGATCCCGCAACACAACGACTTGTACTGTTTTAATCGACTCGCGTGATTGCCAGTAATTAACCATATTCACAGGATATTCTTCAGTATGCCCACGTACATCCGGCATTTCCTGACAAGTCAAAGAACCATTCAACAAAATGATAAAAGCAAAGACCACTAAAAAACATTGTATTCTTAACCGATTCCAAATGGGTTCAGTCTGGTTGTTATAATTTTTAGTTTTCATTTCTCACCTCTTGAAAGACCGAGTTTTTGCGAAAATTGTAGTGCTTTATTCCATGGACCAACCATCACATACCACACAAACTTTTTTGATGCGACTCCATCAAGTGATTCTGATGCAGAAAGATGGAAACTATGATTGCGCCACATGAAATCGCTATTGAAGCCACCACCGACTTTGCTGTTGGGGAAGTTGCTGCTTGGCATAGCGATGGCTAAGCCTTCTTGACGCGACTTATCAGAGTACCAACCTCCAGACATATAGTTCGTTAATGATGATGAACACGGACAGTTTTCCGGACTGATTGCACGTACATCAAAATTCCAATTTTGATAATCTGCAAAATCATAACCAAATGGCCCCATTTTTTCATTTGTCAAATGTGTAATTCTTTCATCAAGTTTAAGGTAATATTTGGGTTCGCCTCCGGGATTGGGTACCCAATGAGCGATGGTTTCAAGTGTATAAGGAGAGAAGTAGCTCGTAGGAATAGTGGTATCAACTTTCCCACCCCAAACTGCGATTAGAGGGTGAGAGTAAAATCCGTTATTATGATTGAAGTCGAGCATCATGGTTATTATATCTACAGAATCCGTACCGTAACAAGCTATGCCTGTAACTGGCGACATGTTTGTTCCGTCTCCGGCTTGGGTGGGATTGTAATCACCCGCCCAAAGACCATCATTTCTTTGATTATGAAAAGCCATTTGTAAGAGTCCTCCTCCATTATAACCCCATACATACTCCATATCATGGTATTTCAAGGAGACTATAGCCCCGCCTTCAGCCAAGTCGAAGAGTACGGTTTGCTCGTTTGCTGGATCCTTAAACACAATAGCCTGATCCACTTCCCCGGGCTCCATCGTAAAATTAGTAATCTGACCGCCCACCCGAACTGCCTGCTTGTCTATTGGCGAAGATAATTGTGTAGCTCCCTGATTAACAGCGCTGCTTAATGTGTCGGTAGCAGTCCAAGCTTGTGCTTTGATATTTATTAGAAAAAGGAAACTCAATAATATGAACCAAGATTTTAAAATTTTATTTTTTTTCATTAACATTCCTTTATTATTTTATATAAAATGATAGACAAGATTTAAAAAATAAAGTGGTTGATTCGCATAAGATTGGATCTTTTTTATATCATTATTTCTATTTTGAATAATATCTTGTTTTTATTTTAGAAGCAGCATCTTTTTAGTTAATGAAAATCCATTAGCGACTATTCGATACAAATAAACTCCGCTAGCTAATTTTGATGCATCAAAATTTATAGTATAACTTCCGGTCTTTTGTTCTTTATCAATTAAGGTTGC
>JAJYCM010000024.1 GCA_021778375.1 Bacteroidota bacterium | reverse complement strand
ATCAGAGCGGCAATTTGGTTTTTGGTGCTGATTTATCGGATACCTTAAGCGTAGATACAAATGGAGATCTGGCAGTATTGTCACCCGAAGATACTCTCCAGCAGGGGATATTAAATAGGACACAAACCAAACAGGGAGATTATCCTTTGATGCCGGATTTTGGAGTGCCAGAATTATTGGGCTCCGAAATTCCAGACGATTTGATAAGCTCATTTTATATGAAAGATCTTGAAAATATTTTAGCGCAAGATAACAGAATAGCGAGTGTGAATGCGCTTTCTTTGGTGCGCACTGGAAATGGCGTTGATATCATTGGGCAAATTACAGCAATAAATAATAAGAATTTAAACATTAATAGCTAATGATAAAATCACAGGAGCAAATATTAAGTGACTTGATTGCAGACTTTATCGCCTCCCAGAATAAAGTTACTTATTCGGGTATAGATGGAGTGGCTAGAGCGATTCTCTTTGCGGATAGTAATATTAAATCAGAAATTTGGAACGACTTAAGTCAATCAGTCAGAAAAGCCTTTGTAGATACTGCAAAAGGAAGTGATTTAGATACGCTCGGTAGAAGAGTGGGACTCCCAAGAAATGGAGCGACACAAAATAGTGCGGTATTGATTTTTAACGGACCTAATGGAAGCATTATTCCAATTAACACTATTGTAAAATCTAATCAGACGGGAACACAATACCAGACAACAGAGGCAGTGACGATAGGATATATGAATCCTGCCATTCAGCAACCCATTACGGCGCCAAGCATAGCTGATATCGTAGTGGCGGAGAGCCTTGATTTTGGAAGTAAAACAAAAGTTGGTGTTGGAGAATTGACACAATTTCAAACTCCAATCGCAGGTGTTACTGTTACTAACCCATTCCCAAGTTCCGGAGGGGGGGATGCAGAGTCTGATGATCAGTATAGGAAAAGAATAATAACTTATATAGCGACAATGAACCAGGGAACGCAGGCGTTTTATGAAGCCTTGGCGCAAGTAGCAGATAATACTGTATATGCAGCATTGGCGCAATACGATCAAATTAATTTAGGTACCCTTTTGTATTTAATAAAAAACTCTTATGCTTCTTATTCTAACCTCCAGCTTGCGACAATAGGAAATGCTATATATACAAAACAACGCGCTTTAATGCCGGTAATGTGTGTAAATGCAGGAATATTGGCTAATGTTGTGGCTTTTACATATGAGAGAGATTCTACAGTTTCTCAAAGCACTATATACTCTGATTTAGCATCCCAATTGGCAAATTATGTCCAAAATAATTTTGGATTCGGTGCGGTAATAAAATATCAAGACATTCTTGATATGATTATTAGTACAAATGGAGTTAAAAGACTAAACATTGCATCCCTTACACTCAATGGGTTAGTTGCAGATGCAATATGCTCGGCTACACAAGTCCCAAGATTAACGGGCCTTTCCCTTAATGATGGAATCAGCACTATTACTAATAGTATTTATCAGGTGATTGCATCATGACTTCGATAGATATACAAAATAAACTATTAAAATATTCGCCAACCTTTCTTAAGGAGAATGACAGTCTTGATGGTTTATATCAAGCAATTGCTAATACTGACTATTTATTATTAAGCGAAATATTAAATTTAATAAATGTCAGCTGGACGGGAAAAGGCTTGAGAAAAACGGCAGACTTGTTTGGACTGATTTATAATTCAGATGATTCAGATGCTAACATCCAAGCGAAAGTGATGAATGCCTTTTTGACTAATTTAGCGCGTGGGACGGAAGCTGGTATATTACAAGATTTACGGGATTATATAGGAGACTCTACACTTACTTATACCCTCTATGAACCAGATAATTGCGGGGCAATTGTTGATAAAACCTATGAGGGAGTTGACGTTCAGGCTACTGTAGACGTAAATAAAGGTATGACTTTACAGTATACGACTTCACCTGCAATATTTGGTATGGCAATGTTTGGTACGGCAAAATTCGGAATAACGCCACTATTTGACGTTATGGCACATATAAATGAAATGCACAGAAAACTTATTCCAATTGATATAACAATTTTATCGGTAAATTAATGAGTAAAGCTTTAATATTAACAAATTTAAAACGAGGAAGCCTAGAAATGGGTAGAGCGCTTGACATTACAAGCGACGATGCTTTATCTACCCTAGATAGTTTGATTAAACAATATGGCTTTTTTATTGCAAAAGACGGAACCGGAAGTTTACTAACAGATTGGCTAGTGGGGAACTCAGATTCTACACATATTACTATAAACCCGGGAAAAGCAATTTTTCAGGAAGCGATTAATATAACGGATGGAGTAATTGGGGCAGCAGGTTATCCTAGAATTACTTACCTTAATGCCCTGCAGACATTGACCGCACCAATAACTAATGGAACATATAATCTATGGGCTTCTTATATAAAATCTTATTTAGAGGCAGGAACAATCCAGGTTGTTAGCGGTTCCCAAAATGTAGTTGGTATCAACACAGAATTCACGAAAATATTTGCAGCCAATAGAAATCTGATAATTGGGAATAATCTATATCTAATTCAGAGTGTCCAGGACGACACACACCTAACTCTTTCATTGTCTTATTCTGGTATTAGTGCAAGTGGATTACAGTTTTCAGTTGGCGGCTGGTTTGCAGTAGCAAATCCGCCGGCAACTAGTGACAATATAATTTATCAATATAATGGAATAGCTTTTCAATTTCTTGTTTCCTCATCTGCGCCAGCGACTCCATCTTATCTTTTAGCTACGGTAACAATATCTGGTGGGGTGATAACAAACATTAGTGATCAACGCAGCAATAATTTATTGACGCTTGGAGATAATGCGATTGATGGAGTTTATGCACCCCTAGCCCAAAGTGCAACCGATGCTTCTAATTTTCTCGTCGTGGGCGCCGGCCAAACTGCAAATTTTCCATCATCATATATGGCTGATTTCCTTACATATTTTTTAAGGGCAGATGATGGAAGTACAATAGGCTTTAAATACACCTCTAAAACGGGTAATTGGTTCTTGGGTGTTACGTTTGCCACTAATCCCGGGTTTACTAGTGCTATAGGAAAGCATGTATTTGCTGTTAATAGCATCACTATAAATGGTGATGGGTTGATCCTAGGTGATACTGTTGTATTATCAACTGAGTGGGTAGCTTTAACTAATGGGGCTACTAGCAATGCGGGAAGTTTACATTCACACAAACACGATGAACTCATAGATATTGCTAGTACCAGTGCATCAAAAGCAAATCTAATAACTTTAACGGCAGGACCCACTGTTGGTGCAGAGTCGCTACATACACATAATGATTTAGTTCGGGCAACACAAATAACTACATGGGTTGCGACAGATTTTACTACAGTCTATCAGAACACAACAAGCCATCCAATTGTTGTCCATTTATATTGGAATATGGACTCCCCTAGTCCCTCCCTTGTCGGGGGAGTAGCCATTAGCGCTAATAACACTTGGTCTTCAATTCCCCCTGTATATTTATTATTGTCAAAGATTTTGTCGGTTGCTGCTGATGGATGCTGCTTTGTTGTGCCGGCAGGATCATATTATAAATTTACCTTGAGCGGTGCCCCTAGTACCGGACACTTATACTTCACTGTTTTGGGTTAACTTATTAAAGGTTTAATAACAAAATGAAGGAATATTATAATGCCAACCAATGATGAATCGGTTGTTGCCAACGGGCTGGTAATAAATGCCAGTATAATTAAGAATTTAATGGATAGTGTTGAGACTTTTACCTTTAAGCATGTGCCTATTACGGGTATCGCCGGAAGTCCCAATATTGTTAAGATAACTCCTGGAGCTTTGGGGGTTTCTAAGGTAAATATTGACGGCACCGATACCGGGATATTGTGTCAAGGGTATTCAGCTGAAAAAGTAGTGCCTGCTTTTGGGCAGGCTGCTAATTATGCAGCTTTACCGTGGGAAATAAGAATCAGAAAAGAGCAAGAGGAGGAAAGTATACTCTATTTCGATGGTACTTATCCCAATATAGACGTCGGAGGGAATATGATATTGAAAATATATCGCGAAGGAATGGGTTTGCCTTATGGTGACGGCAACAATTATTGTACTATTATTTTAAACAGACTTTGAGAAAAAAAATGAAAAAAATACTTATAATCGGAATATTTCTTTTAACCGCTTTGGGAGTATATGCGCAGGATTATCCGTTTAATAGAAATATAGATATGAAGAATAATAATATTAAAAATGCCGATACGTTGCATACAAAATATGTTGCGCCAGATAACGGAATTGTGGGAAGTATCATTAACTTACAAAACCTAACTCCTGCATTAAAGTCCTATGTCGGAAGCGGCGGAAACGTTGTCAATATGCCGGACGATAATACAATTAGGGCTAATATTGATACAACTCTTTATGTGGATACGACGGTTATCCCTACCTTGGAGCGTATGAATGACAGTTTGTACCATCATTGGCAATCCTTACAATCATTAAAAAGTAGTTTTTATGTAGATAGCGTTGCTAAATCTGATAGCTTGGCAAATAATTCACAGTCTATACAGTCATTGAAAAGTCGGATAGGTAATTTATGCGACAATGTCACGTTAAAACAAAATGCTGATAGTACTATTAGTCTTGATACAACTCTTTCGGTAGGCTTGACATTGCCGAGAATTAACACATTAAAATTTGATACATTGAATGGCAATGGGATAGCCGGAGTTGACAGAAATTTTAGGAGTGGTACTTCAAACATATTTGCAAATCTCAATGGATATTCTGTAGATAACATTGGTGTTGGAATAGATGTCTTTCCCTCGGCGTTACAAATTACACATTGTACCGCAATGGGTTGGAGAAGTCAGTATAACTTACAATATGGGCAATATAATTCTACCTACGGAGAGGAAGTGTTGTTTGCCTCTGATTCGAGCAGTACTAATACAGGATTTGGTGCAAAGGGTATGTTGAATCTGTTGAGGGGCGATGGTAACTCAACACTTGGTTATTGGACATTAACTGATTTGAAATATGGTATAAGAAATTTTGCAGGTGGTTACTTGGCTGGAAGCGCACCGACAAGCGGTGGTTATCCTTTACTCGATTCACTAAATTACTGTACATTTGTAGGAGCACAGACAACTTCATATACTAACAATATAAGTGGTTCAACTGCGTTAGGTTGGGCGGCTGTTGTCACTCAAAGCAATCAGATGATGTTAGGTGCAAATAATATTACAAGCACACAACTATGGGGTACTACTTGGATTGGTACGAATGCTTATAATAGTAGTCTTATTTTACATAGCATAAATGTTCCTACAGATCACAGTGGTGACGGCAATTTAAGTATATATACAAATGACGCTTATAGCATAGATAAAGGCGGTACACTTGCATTAGGTGGTTATGCCGACACAGTGTCTGGTTTTTATTCTATTTTCGGACAAGTTTCAGGGAGAAAAGAAAACGCTACCAAAGGAGATAAAAGCGGGTATTTGGAGTTTGATATTAGCGATGCTAATGGCTCTTTATATAGGGCAGGAATTTTTAACTCAGCAAAAGAATTTATAATTGGTGGCTCTACAGCTACTGATTTGGGGACTTATGCATTACAGGTAAATGGCAATAGTATTGTGACAGGAAATTCTACTATATGGGGTACATCGACTTTTGATTCTACAACTTCTTTTTTACAGGCAATTTCCGCAAAAGAGATTGATTTAACAAATTACAATAATGGCAATGTTTTTTCAGCAACATTCTCAGCAGGGAATCCAACACTTAATTTTGGAATAGAACAATCAAGCGGGAATCCCTGGATAGGTTCAAATGCGGTACAAATAGCATCAAGTGATAATCAGGCATATAATAGTTCTACTAATTTCGCTTCGAGAATTAGATTCAGACATTCTTTCACGCCTTTAGTATTTCAAGTGGCTGGAAGTGGGACATCAGGAACGACAATATCTTGGATAAATGCACTTACTGTGGATATAACAGGTGCGGCTACTTTTGCATCTACAATAAATTCTGGTGCAATAACATCGAGTAGTTATATTCTTCCAGGTTCGGTTTCTGGCGGTTCTGCAATGACTATTGATTCAGTAATCTATGGAAGCGCTGATACATCAATCACTACATATTTCCATGCAGGTGCGACTGCACATTTAATGAAGGTACAAAATGGTGGAAGAACTACTATAAACGACTTATCAGATCAATGGTATATATGGCTCGGTTTGTTCATTCCATTCCTTTACCAAAATAGAAAGCGATTGATAAAAGGCTTAATAATCTTATTTGCAGTTGTGTTATTATCAGGAGTTTCATTTGCACAAAACATTGACAAGCATTTCCTAAAAGATACACCGCAGGTAAATGACAGTGCCTTTACACAAACATATCTCAATGACATAAGAGATGATTTCTTTAAGATACAAAAAGATTATCAAGCAACTGATTCGTTACAAATTAAGAGATTAGGAATAATGGAATATCTTAATGGTAAATATCAGTCAATAGAGCAAAAGAGGGTTAAGTAATAAACACCAAACAAATAGGCGCAGGTAAGAGGATAATAGAAAGACTATAATGGCAGTAAAAACAAAAAAACCAGAACTATCTGATGAATTAGTTAAGAAGATTACTTCATTAGAGGAATCATGGAATTGTTTTTGAAATTTTTTATGTAAACTTTATTTGATTGAAAAGAAAGCGAGAAAAAATGAAAACTAAGATATTATTTGTAATAATGTTATTTAGTGTATGCCTGTGGGCGCAAAACAGTAACATTCCTCCCGACAATGCGACGGATAGGGGAATAAGAAATATGGGTTTTGATTATTCAAAGCAATTTGAAAGGATGGGAATTATCGTCGATAGTACTCGTCCTCCAATTATTTCTGTGACTGATTCTTTGGTGTCTCAAGATACCATCGAATTCAATTTTGCGTACCTATATGCGAATGGCTATGTTTCTGTTTATGACTCATCCACTTCAGCTGATACGGTCAGTGTTGAACAATATTCTTTATTATCCGACTCCTGGACAAAATATGGAATTGGGTTAAAAAAGGTTAATACAGATACGTTGGAGGTAGATAACGACAAACTTATTATTCCTGCAGGAAATATAGTTCAATGGGAAATAAACGAATTACGGCCAGAAAAAGTTAGGATTAGAACATTATCTGCGCGAAGTAGAGTGTTGTTTGTGGAATTCAAAGGATGTAACCCATAAAGGTGTAATAGATGTTAACCGCACTAAAAGGTTTTTTAAGGAGCTCAACTGGTATTTTGGTTTTGATTATTGTTTTACTATTAGGGTATTTAACTTATCTTAATCATAAAATAGGAAAACAAACTGAAAGTGTTTTGCAGGTGCAGCTCTCTAGCAATCAGGCTCTTGAGAGTAAGTTTAACGAATTAAAATTGGCACAAAGGGATACGCTGATTATTATTCAAAACAACATTACAAAGGAAGAAAAAATAAAGGAAGAGGCACAGCATGAAGTTTCTAACACTAACAATATCGATAGTGTTATTGCTAATTACTTCCATTACCGCCCAAGTCACAGCAATTGACAGTAATTATGCTAAGATTAGCAGGGATGAATTAAAATATATAACCAATGTATTTGTTGATTATTCATTTTTGAAAAATCAAAAGATCCCGGCATTGGAAGAACAGCGGAAGATTTATGAAAGGATGCTTACCGATCAAGACTCGGTGGCGAAGATTAAGGACAATAATATTGGTTTGCTGATGAAAGAAAATAAAATATTGCAGCCTACTTTTTGGGATGGAATAAAGTTGTGGATAGGTATTATTGGTGGTTTATGCGCGGGATTTTATTTAACAAGATTATAAATTCTTCTGTCCCCATAATGTCACCTAAAAGCATAACTAGGGCACTCATAGGCACATTTTTTAAAAGCATGAGAATAACAATCTTGAGAAATATCTTGTTTTTGCTCTATTTTCTAACGAATGGTTTAATATCTTAATGATATAAATTTGCCTCACACGCAGGAGGTCAGTGGTTCGAATCCACTAGCGCCCACCCCAAGGTTAATTCTCCTTCCTCTCTTCCACCCGTTCTTATTTCTCATATAAATAATTAACTGCTATTGCTCAAATTAACATTCAATAATCACTATGTTTTAATTATATGTTATAGAATAGTCCTAGTTATAAAATAGTAGTAAGAATGTGATTCAGGTAATTTGACATTAGGTTAATTAACTTATTTTTGCCGCAACTCTTTATCTTATTATGAAATAGTTCAATTAGCTTTCACATTATTTCCTTAAAGCAAAATGTCAAGAAAAACAATTTATTTATCGATTATACTAGTATTTTATGTACTTCAACAAAATGTGCTGGCAGCATATTCAAGCAAAGTTGCTTCCAATGATACATTATCAATAAAAAATAAAATTCTATCTCATTCTTCAACGAGAATTACAAGAAGCGTAAAATGGGATCAAATGATTACCAATATTCCATCGGACTATTATCATTTCTTCCGCGAATCTTTCCAAGGTAAAATGATCCCCACATATGTTGGTATTGCAGCTTTAACGGGATCGTTTATGGCAGTAGACCAAAAGGGGTGGTCATTTCAACGCCACTTGTATTTGAGGTCAACCATTGATAACAGAACTTCCAACTTTATGGTAAACTTTGGAAATGGAACTTATCAATTTCTTTCTGCTGCTGCATTCGAAATCCCAGGATTAATTTTCCATGATGAAACTGCCATACGAACAGGGAGTAATATAGCTGAGGCAATTTTAACAACAGGAATATTTGTCCAATTCCTTAAAAGATTAACCGGAAGGCAAAGTCCGATTGCATCAACAGAAAACGGCGGTGAATGGAGTCTCGGACCTAGCATTCGACAATACCAGAAAAACCAACCTAAGTATTATTCTTTTCCTTCTGGTCATCTTTCCACCGCTACTGCAGTAATTACGGTAATTGCTAATGATTATCCTAACCTAAAATGGATCCGACCTGTCAGCTATCCAATATTGGCATTACTTGGATTTTCTCTTGTTAATAAGGGTATGCATTGGTATAGCGACCTTCCTTTAGCTTATTTCCTGGGATATACATTCGGAAATATCGCCGCTCCTCCCAAAAGCAATTCACATGATTTAGCATCCAAATCAGAAAAACCAAAATTGTACATCTTTCCTTCAGTTGGACTTAATAATGTTCAATTCAATCTGTCATTTTCTTTTTGAGTTGCTAAAGGCATAATATCCTTTTAATTTGGATGTGCAAAACAATGCTAACTATAAAAGGAAATCTAGGCAAAATCATGAGAACACTATATTTGCGAAAAGATGGCTATGGAATTACAAGAAAGATACTTATTGATATGGCTTATTTAGTGAGCCATAATAGTATCAGACTCCCAAAATATTATTATGAGGAAAATCTTTATCTCTCGTTTAAGAAATTAGGAAGCAACAATGGGGCAGTCGAAAAATATTTCCTTACGAAGGATAAAATATTATCAGAGGATACGAATTTCTATTTCTTCAAATTTATATTCAAACCCACTCAAGTAATCGATATTGATGACTAATTATCCGTTTTTATTATGAATGAAAAAGATATTGTCAAACTAAAATCCCGGCTTCCAAAGAAGCCTGGAATAATGGGTAAAGAAAATTATTTTAACTCAGCCGTTCTAATCCCTTTTATTTTAATAAAAGGCGAATTCCATCTGCTTTTTGAAAGAAGAGCATCCGGCATAAGGCAGGGTAGTGAAATATGTTTCCCTGGTGGAGAGTTTGATCCGGCAATTGATAAGAACTTTCGCGATACCGCTGTTAGAGAAACATTTGAAGAAATTGGTGTAAGGAAAAACAAAATTAAGATAATAGGTCAGCTTGACACATTAATTGGACCTACTGGAGTTACAGTTGAACCATTTATCGGGATTTTAGATTTAGTAGGAATCTCAAAAATTGCTATAGATAAGACCGAAGTTGAAAAAGTATTTACTGTTCCGTTCAGTTTCTTTGAAAAGACCTTACCGGATAAATATTCGGTTAGACTTCAGGTCAGTCCTGTCGAGGTAGATGACAAAGGTAATGAAACTAAAACATTCCCGGCTGACGAGCTTAATCTTCCTTCAAGATATACAAAACCGTGGCTTGGAAAGAAGCATTCTATTTTTGTCTATAAAACCTCGGGCGAAGTAATCTGGGGAATTACTGCTAAGTTAATTCAGGAGCTAGTATCCCTCACAACCAAATCAAAAATTTAATATAAATCTTACTACATTAATTGGCGCCCTTAATTAATAATCCATAAGTTGAATCATTTTAACTATCAATTAGCCTACTATTATTTAGGCATGATTCTCTTTATACCTTTCCACTTTGTAAATAGTTCATCAGAAATTAATTTGCAGTTAGCAAACACATTGTTTTGTCCTTGTGTGGGCTTAGCATCCGCACTTTCAACAGCATCGGCTAATTCATCTAAGTTGTTAATGATGCTAGCAAAACTGTCCCTCTTGGCATCCGCAATTGAGAGTAAAGAATCCTTAATGACACTAGAAATCATGTCTTTCTTGGTTATTAAGAATTTCTCAATTTCTTCTCTGGCTGAAATTAACTTACTTAAACTAGAATCAATTTTATTAGCAAAATCAAACTGTTCTTGAAGCTCTAACTCACTTTCATGGCTGCGTGGATCTTGTTTAATTACAAGTGATTGAGCAGTCTCGAACTTGCCGACTTTCAACGTAATCAAGTATTTCCCTGGAAGTACCAGCATACCTCTTGGTTCAAGTGGTGTTTGAGTATCCCACAATGCGGCTATGGAATAATGATATAATAAGGCTTGTGGGCGATTATATCTTAAATCCCACACGAATCTATGCATACCGCTAGCATTTGAAAGTGGTTCTGCAGAAGGTGCCCATCTCTTTTCGAAATAACGATTTGCGGGCAATTCCTTAACTTTGGTTCCTGAAGTAAAGCTACGAACGACTTTCCCATTAGAATCACGAATGATTATTGAAACTTGACTTTCAGTTTTGTATTTTAGCCAATAATCAATAATCGCTCCGTCAGGAGGGTTCTTCCCAAGAGGTATTTCGTGAGGATAAGGAGTGTCCTGATTCTCATTCCCGCACATTCGCCAAACCGGAGAGGGATGAAATAGATGTACTGCCTCAGATGACATACCTTTGGCAATTTCACGCAGAGGTTCAATATCGTCTAATATCCAAATTGCTCTTCCTTGAGTTGAAGCTATAAGATCACTGTCGTGTACTAAAAGATCTGTTACATTAGTAGTTGGAAAATTTAGACTAAGTGATTCCCAATTCTCGCCGTCATCAAATGAAACGTATACTCCACGGTTAGTTCCTGCATACAATAATCCTTTACTTACAGGATCGGTTCGAACAACATTTACAAATTCATCTTTCGGCAATCCATTTACAATCTCATTCCAAGTTCTTCCGTTATCTTTTGTTTTAATTATTATAGGTTTAAATATTCCTAACCTGTGAGTATTTACTGCAGCATAAGCGCAATTTTTAGAAAAAGGAGAAGGATCAATAGCATCAATTCTTGACCACAAAGGAACTAACTTAGGGGTAACATCACTCCAGTGTTTTCCGCCATCGTTTGATAATTGTATAACTCCGTTATCTGTCCCAATCCAAATAACATTTTTATCTATTGGGGAGGGTGCAATTGTAAATATAGTTCCGTAGCCATTATCTTTAGCCTGATTAAGATTAGGATTCGTATAAATCTTTTTCCCCGGTACTTCGCCGGTTAAGTCCGGACTTACAATATTCCAATGATTTCCGTCATCCAAAGAACTAAAGAGCACTTGAGCGCCGAAGTACATTGCATAAGGCTTAACTTGTGAGAAAACTAGGGGAGTAATCCATGTATATCGATATCGGACTTCCGTAGGCAATGCCCCATAGCTTGATATAGGCCAGGGCGAAACATTTGCAACTTGCCTTGTCTTCTGATCAAAGCGTGAAACAAATCCACCTAACCCGCTTCCGAAAACTAAATTTGAATTGCCTGGCTTCGGCACATCATAGTCGCGTTCCTCTCCTCCGACAGGATGCCAATCCTTATCCTCAATAACACCATAGGGACCGCGACTTAGGATTTCCACTGTCCCGTTATCCTGCTGACCGCTGTAAATTCTATAAGGGAAATGATTATCAACAGCTAAATGATAAAACTGACCTGTAGGTTGATTATACCAGCTTGACCAACTTTCGCCGTTGTTTAAAGTAACAACAGCACCCTGATCCGAAGCAGCAATCATATGAGTAGTGTCTGCTGGATTAATCCATAAATAATGGTAGTCATCTCCACCTGGTGCTCCCTTAAAAAAGGAAAAGTGCTTCCCGCCGTCAAATGATCTGCTGATTGAGCGTCCCATGATATAAACAGTGTTAGCATTCTTTGGGTCCACTGTAATTCTGCTGAAATATGAATTTGCAAGAGCTCCGTCCTTATTAATAAATGACCAGTTCTTACCTCCATCATTTGAACGATATAACCCGCTGCTGTCTCCTTGTGCTATAACAGTCGCGTATACTATTTGTCCATTGCTATTATCTGCGACTGCAATCCCAATTCTGCTTAATTTACCTGAAGGTAGTCCGCCACCGACTAATTTTATCCAACTTTCACCGCCATCAATGCTTTTATAAATACCTGAGCCTGTACCCATTTGCGGATCATAATAATCAAGCCATGGATGCATCTGAATTTGCCATAAAGCTGCATAAATAATTTGAGGTGCCTTAGAATCAGATGCTAAATCAATGCCCCCGGTACTATCGTTTACGTATAAAACATGCTTCCAAGTTGTGCCCCCGTTTGTAGTTAAATATATTCCGCGATCCTTATTGGGTTCGAATACTTGCCCTAATGCGGCAACAAGCACTCTATCTGGATTATTAGGATCAATCAATATTTTTCCGATTCTATGCGTTGCATTCAATCCAATATTTTTCCATGTCTTGCCATAGTCGGCTGACCTATAAATCCCATCACCTGATAAAATATCATATCTTAGATCAACTTGTCCTGTGCCTACATATAGAATGCTAGGATTTGAAGGAGCTACGGCAATAGCTCCTACTGCTGAAGATTTTTCATGCTGCATTAGCGGCTGCCATGTATTTCCTGCATCATTAGTTTTCCATACTCCCCCTCCAGCTGCTCCGAAATAGAAAGTATTAGGTGCTGTCGGCACCCCTGCTGCCATAGTTGCCCAACCAGCACGAAATGGACCCACAAGCCTCCATTGCATGCCAGAATAATAATTCTTTGGGATTGTCTGACTGAAAATTATCGATGAGGATAAAATCAGAATGGAAACAATAGTAGTTAACAAAAAATGAAATAATAATAATTTTCTTTCGAGCTTATTTAAGTTACCACTTAAGTTGTGCTGCAAACGAATTAAATTACTCATTGCTTTCTTCTTTCCTATATTAAAGAATAAAATTTTTGGAGTCTGCTCATATAAATTGGACTAACCGCTAGTGTCAAAATATAATAATTATTTGATTCAAAATGAGTGAGGTAAAAATAATATTTCAGATAAAGAATTATTTTACGAACAAGCACTTTGTTATATTTGTTCAATTTGAAATAATTATTTTTAATTTGAAGCTTTGTAAGCAAAATTATTGAAAATTTCCCAAAACTCTGGAGAAATAGGAAATGGTATTTGATACACTTTCAAACTTTCCCAAATATATTTCATTGCATTCGCATTTTGCTGAAGTAAACAAGTTTTTGAACAACAGCATATTTGAATTACCATGTGGGAAATATAAAATAAATGAAAAAGGTTCTGAGGCTACTATAAGTGAATACGATACTAAGGAATTATCTTCTAATTTTATAGAGCATCATAAAATGTTCATAGATGTTCAGATCATATTAAAGGGGAGAGAGAAGTTTGGCTTTTGCAATATATCCGAATGCAAAAGTTTAAGCTTTGATACTGAAAAAGATTTTGGCAAACTCGAAGGAAGAGTTAATCTTCTAGAATTATACGAAGGAAACTTTGTCATAGTATTTCCTCAAGATGGACACATGCCGAAATTATGTTTTGAAAATGAGCCGCAGTGGGTAAGAGAAATGGTAATAAAAGTGCCTGTTGAATAATTAATGATAAAATATAATCATATTTTTCCCATAATATTTTTGAGATTAAACCAAAAATATCTATTTTTGGATTCTCAATTTTGGGCAGATAGCTCAGTCGGTAGAGCAAAGGACTGAAAATCCTTGTGTCGGGGGTTCAATTCCCTCTCTGCCCACTCCAGTGTGCGAAAATTACCGTGTTTTCGCACTTTCTGTTTTAAAGCCTACTGGTACAAATGCCCCGAAATACCCCAAATTTAAGGTCGAAGTCACCAATTTAGTCACCACTGTAGAAACCATTTTAATTGCCCGTGTGTTGTGGTTCATACGAAAGTACGGAAGTGTTTGGGAGGATAACATGTTTCTATCCAAGCACTCAAACGGTTTTTATTATATCTATTACACTAACAATTTTGGAAAAAGGAATAAGATATCGACAAAGTGTCGGATGAAATCCGAAGCTATGAAGTTCTTAACCGAATTCAAAAGGAAACAAGATTCAGGCGATAAGAACGAATCGGAGGAAATCTTGTTTTCACACTTCAAGCTAAGGTTCTTAATTTATTCAGAGACTATTAACAGCCTCAACCATACTCTTTCAATGAGAACAACATTAAATGAGTTTGGGAAGTATCTGAAAAAAGACTTCTACCTTTCCCGCCTTACCAGGGATGATGTTGTTGAATTCATTGAACATCGATTAAAGAAAGTCTCAGCATATACAGTTAAAAGGGATATAGCTGACCTTAGCAGCGCTTTTAATTGGGCTATTTCAAAGCATTATTTGAGTGAGAACCTAGCGAAAGGGATAAAGAAGCCACGCATTCCCGAGAAATTGCCGTTGTATTTCACCGAGGATGAGTTCAAAACACTATTAGATTGTGTTGAGGATGAAGACTTGAGGGATATAATTATATTTGCCGTCATGACAGGGATACGTCAATCCGATTTAATTGCCTTAGAGTGGTCGCAAATTAATTTGCCTGCTAAAAGCGTTCTTTTGGATAATAGAGGTAGGATAACTAAGTCTCAGAAAGTTCATAGTCTACCGATGAATGGAAAAGCTTTTGACATTATTAATAAACGAAAAGTTAATAGCCACTCAAGTACCGTATTCACATACCATGATCGGCAGATGAAACAACACTTCATTTCTCATAAGTTTGCTAAGATTATCCGTAAGTCAAAGTTGAATCCAAAGCTAAACTTCCATAGTCTAAGACATACATTTGCCACTTGGATGGTACAAAGGGGAGTGCCAATCTATCAAGTCTCAAAACTGATGACTCATTCGGACTTACGGGTTACTCAAATTTACGCTCACCTTACTGTGGTTGATTTGCAAGATGCAGTAAATAAATTAATTTAATTGACCTTTGCAAGAGTTTGTGAAGTCATAGTAGGAGAGTAATTACAGTACAATCAATTGCCGCCTGCAATAGTGGGCTACTTTTTTTTGTGTTATGCAACTGATTATCAGATTTTGTTTTGTTTAACTGCCATAGTCCCAAATGAGTCAATTCAAATTAGTTAAACATACTTAAGAAATCATATATAAGTTACCTTACTTATCGTTAAGCCGTTTGAGATTCAACCTCGAATTTTTTGCTAGACTTGGTCAATCATAATTATTCAAAGACCAGTTTAAAATAATTAATTCTATTTAGTGAACCAATCATAAAATAATCAGGATTAGCAATAATGGTTACAGCGTCTTTTTCCCCTGTTTTTTCTTATTTGGCTACTTTAACTGTCCCAATAGGACATTTAGTCAGAGGATGGGAAGATTATGTTTCGATAAGTTAGGTTATCATTTCACTGCTAAATTTAATATATGCAGCAAAATTATCGTTTATTCATTGAAGAGCATATGATTGTAAGCATTTCTAATAATTTACATTAAAAGAATTAAGTTAAAGGTCGTATTATTACTACTTAGGTATCAAACTAATAATCAATAGTTAGCAAATTCTTAACCAATAGTTGTATGACATTTCTATAAGTCGTTTTAGAACAATTGCTTATAAAAGGTTATATTTAATTTATTTCAGGCAGTTTACCAAATGCTTTTTCCGTATGTTAAATGGCAATTTTTGTTTGTTACTATCACAGAAAAGTGAAAACAGTAGCTTCCTTTTTAGTTCCAAAAAAATACGTGGTAATATCTTTAATTATAGTAAGTTATAGGAATCATTGAAAGTTATTTATAAAATCATTATATTTGCTATTGATTCTTGCCAGTAATAGTTGACCAGCAAAGTATCAAGGCTGCCAGGAATTGATTGTTCATCGACAGGAAGGGAATTCTACCCGAATGATTTTATCTTGATCCGACCTCTATACCTGAATAAAAAACAGGCAAGTATGTGCCCTCAATAAAATCAGCGATGACAATTGACGTGATTAGCCACGATAAGCTAACTGTACTGAATGACTATTAAGTAGCCCCCTCTAATGGGGAACTCCAGTGAGGGGTTAGGTCGTTGCAACCAGTCAAGCGGTTTAAGTTGGCCTTCATTACTGCAAATGTTACCTACACGCTTATAACAAGTCCTTTACTAGTGCGCACTACAGACTGTCTAAGTGGAGATAAAGACAGCGCCTTCCCAAAAAGGCGCTGTCTTATGGAATCCAAAGGTCGTCCCTTGCTTTCCAGCAAGATGGTTTACTATCTATTGCTGAGGAGTTAGTATACAGTCAAGTTTTCTGCTTCATTGATTTTGCTCACTCGACGACTGGCCAGTGGGGCAGTTGGATTACCTTGCGGGTTTACTATACCATGTTCTCCCTCCAGTGCCGACACTCGTGTTTGCTTTTGGTGGGTGCGCCTAATTGCCACTATCTTCCTTGGCACTTCCTATTTTGTCCATAGTCAAGTTTACCGCTTACGTGCCTGCGCCCCCAAAGCGCAGGCACGATATTACTATCCAGATTGAGGATTAGCTTTGGTGCAACTTAACGACTCTTATCCGTGGCGACCAGTTTGGTAAATTTCTAATTCGGAGCATTAATATGAGAATCTTGCAGTAGCAGAAGGTTCATGCCTTTAACACGCGCTGAAGTAATTATAACATGACAATTGGATATTTTGTAACCGTTTAGTCGTAGATGCTGCAAGAACTTGACTACGATTGTCAAAATTTATTCTATAATGTAAGTGTGAGGTAATCAACCGATATGCCCCCCTCGGCTTAGAGGGTGGTGGGGTCAAAAATGGTTGAGTATCAAAACGATTTCAGTTATAGAGGGGAACCTGCTCCCGACGCCTCGCACCCCTATGGCTTGGATTAAAACAACCAACTTATTAATCAATAAAACCATAGGAGTAACTTATGAACTTCAAAATCTATTACAAGAAATTCATTGACGGAGTGAATAAACCAGTTGTCTGCAGTAAGAAAGATGAGTATCACGTCATGGATTTTAGCATACTTAAAGAGGATGTAGCTAAATCCTTTAATCCAGAGGATATAAAGGTTATCAATAAAGTCAAAAATACTATTATTCAAGTCAATAGTGGAGAATGTATTGCCTATAAAGATTGCTATATCGGAGAGAATACAATTACTTGGCACTTCTCAAAGAATGTTGTTGAAGATGGGCAGATAGAGTTCTGATATTAGGGGAGCAATCCCCTAAACCTTATCATAAATAAAAACAGTACACATAGCTTAGTGTGTATTGATTCGAAAATCAAGAGAATTCTCATTTCTCAAAGCTATTCCATAATAATCATTCATAAATTAAATCACAATCAGGTATAAAACAATGAAAATATTACGTAAAATCTCTTACTTGAAAAGCCCCAACAGTGA
>JAJYCM010000290.1 GCA_021778375.1 Bacteroidota bacterium | reverse complement strand
TAAAACAGATACTCCTTTTTAATTTAAACTGGAAACAAATTCCCTTGTCTTCCGATCGCATTCATAAATTGTTACTAAGTCCGGAGACTTATGGTTCTCGATCTTATCTAATGCCCTTTTTATAATGCTTGGGATTGTTGTGAACTTAATTCTCCCGTTTAAGAACTTATCTACTGCAATTTCATTTGCAGCATTTAATATGCAAGGGGCAGTTCCTCCCGCATCCAAGGCTGAATAGGCAAGATCTAAACATTCGAACTTTTCAATATCAGGCTCAAAAAAAGAAAAACTCCCTATCTTTGGAAGATTTGTCCTTTCATAATTATTCTTACAGCGCTTGGGGTAGGTTAGTGCATATTGAATAGGTAGCTTCATATCTGGTAACCCAAGTTGTGCCTTGATTGAACCATCGGTAAATTGTACCATTGAATGAATAATCGATTGAGGATGTACAACGACATCAATTCTATCTTTGGTAATACCAAAAAGCCATCGTGCTTCTATAACTTCTAATCCTTTATTCATCAAGGTGGCAGAATCAATTGTGATTTTGTTTCCCATCTTCCAATTTGGATGATTCAAAGCTTCTTCGATTGTTATTTTGCTAAACGAACTCTTATCTTTATTCAAAAAAGGACCGCCCGAGGCTGTAATAATTAATTTTTCAACGCTATCTTTGTCTTCACCTTCTAAACATTGAAAAATAGCACTGTGTTCCGAATCTACCGGTATCAGCTTTGAATTATGTTTTTCACATAAACTTGTTATTAACTCTCCGGCTACAACCAATGTCTCTTTATTTGCTAATGCAATTGTCTTGCCTCGCCTTATTGCCTCTATTGTTGGTGTCAATCCGTTAGAGCCTACCGTAGCCCCTACAAATATATCATAATCTAAGTTTGCAGCTGCTTCGTTTAATCCTGAATCCCCGGTTATAACCTTGCACTTTCTGCCTACTTTTTCCTGTAGCTCTTTACCAAGTGCTTCATCTTTTACGATTACTATTGGAGGCTTGAATTCATTAATCTGCAGCTCAAGCAAGTCTATTCTCCTGTTTACGGTAAGTGCTGCTACTTTAAATTGCTCAGGAAAGCTTCTGATTACATTTAAAGTGTTCTTGCCAATAGATCCGGTAGAACCTAAAATAAAAACTTTTTTCATATATTAAATTAATTAAGGTTTAAAAGTAAAGAAGAATGCTTTTGGAATCAATGTTATTTGATTTGTAGAGTCCTAAACGCAAGTCCTGCTTAAAAATGTTTTGCAGCACATTAACCAATCATTCTTTGATAATTATATCGATTAAAATTATTTTAACTTAAATCTTTTGTCTATCCATTAACTTTAATATAAATAATATGAAATCATTAAAACTCGCCCTCGTTTTATTTATTTTAATTATCTCAGCTAATCAAAACTTTGCCTTACCGCGTTATGCTCTAAGAATGGGCGCTCAATGTATCGACTGCCACGTCGATCCTTCAGGCGGTGCTATGCGCAACCGCGGCGGTTGGCATTATGGACTTAGGGTATTGCCTCTTGTCTCTCCCAGAGAAAGGGATAAAGATCTTCCTATGGATGATATGATTGGTAAAAATATTCAGTTCGGTCTTGATTACCGCTCGCAATATATTTACTCTCAACAATTAGGCAAAACCACGTTTCAAAAAATGCAAGGCTCTATGTATATAAATGTGAAAGTAATGGATAGCATTGATATTTACAGTAATTATGATTTTGTTAATGCTGATTGGACTGGATTTGTAATTGCCCACATTCTTCCTAATTCAAGCTATGTTAAAGCCGGTAGTTTTGTCCCGGATTATGGAGTATTGCTTGATGATCATTCTGCATATACGCGCGGAGGCGATCTTGGTTATTTATTTACTACAAATACTCGGCAAGGTTTAATATTTGACCCTCGCTATAACGTTACTGGCGTTGAAGTTGGCTATAATATCTCAGATTTTGGACTGTTTACCGCAAGTGTCGGAGCTCCTGTATCACTTAATTTTCAAAGCGATCCCGCTTATACTGCTAGCATTCATTTCTCTCCTGTTATTGCAAATAAAGTCGCTTTAATGTTCGGCGGATCATTCACAAATTTTTCTGGACCATTAATCTATACGCAAGTACCTTCTGAGCATAAGGTAAACATGTACGGTGGATTTTTAGGCTTTGGTGTCGATAATTTTACTCTTATAGGCGAATATGATATTGCCCAGGATTATATCCTTACAGGTACTAAATCAAGCGCGCAAATGCTGGAAGCTTCTTATGTCTTATTCAAAGGATTGGAAGCTGTTCTTAGGTATGATAGATTTGATCCTAATATAAACATAACAAATGATGATGTATCAAGACTAGTTGCAGGCTTTAGCTTTTATCCGTTTAGTTCTATTGAAATTATTCCTGAATATAGATTCCAGTTTGCGCATCAGCAGCCAAACCAGCCGCCTCTTCCTAAACAAGATTCAGCGCTGCTTCAATTCCATTTTTATTATTAATTTGTCTTACGCAAGTTGAACCCTTACTCCCCAACTTGCCCTAGCTTGCTTTCTTCAATAACCCCAGGCTTCAGCCTGGGGAGTATTCCTCTCCTCGTAGCCCAACTTCAGTCTGGGAAATATAATGGATAATAAAAAAGGGCCATTAGCCCCATTAATTACAGGTTACGATTAAAAAATAAAAAGATTTTTCAGTTGATTGTGCCTTACTCCTTACTCTTTACTCCTTACTCCTTACTCCCTACTCCTCACACTCCGATTTCTCTATTAAAAATCCAACTAAACTTTTCGTTTGTTCCGCTAAAAGAAAACCTGTTTGCAAGAGCCAGATACCTTTCTGAAAGAGTACACAAATAGTCCTGTGCCTTTGCCGCAATCCCTGATAAACCATTCAATTTTTCTATGTTCCAGCCTTTAACAAGATTGCTTATAATTTCCGAATAATCCTTTACTGTATAAACTTCAAGCTTCTGTGCTACCTTAGAAAAGTTTGCAAATAAATTTCTGTCACTTCCGCTATCCATCAAATGAGCAGGCATAATAATTTTGGTTTTCATCATTTTAGAAAAAGAAAGAATTGCTTGTACGGGATCGGCATCAAAAACCTTCGACATAAAAAGGCGATAGGCTTTTTCGTGACGTGCTTCGTCTCCGGCAATTACACCGCATATTTTATGCAGATGCTCGTCGCCTTCTTTCTTCGCAAGTTTAGCAACATTACGGTGAGAAATTTTAGTAGCTCTTTCCTGGAATGAAGTGTAAATAAATCCAAGATAAGGATCGTTTTCTGTTCTTGGGTCGAATCCGTTATTAATCAAATGATGAATAGTAACTTCAACGGCTCGCATATCAACTCTACCCGTAAGGTAAAGATACTTATTCAGTAAATCGCCATGCCGGTTTTCTTCCGAAGTCCATCCACGGCTCCATTTAGCCCATGGGTTTTCGCTGCTTCCTGTTATGTCTGTTATACCTTCTAACCGGTTCAACCACGTCTGATATGTCGGTAAAGCTTCTTCCGTAACCATATCACCGATTAATACAATTAACAAATCATCGGATAATCCTTTTGCAGCTTCCCGAAAATCTTTTATTTCATCCGGCCATTCGCCTGAACGCATACTGGGAAGGAAATCACTTGGCTGCCAGCTTTCGTTAACGGGTTTCAATAATTCAGGGAGGTTCTGATCTACAAAGCCTTCAAGGCTTTTGATTACTTCTAATCTTGAAGTAATATTATTTTGG
>JAJYCM010000289.1 GCA_021778375.1 Bacteroidota bacterium | reverse complement strand
GGACTTGATTGGGAGATAATATGAAGATAGCAGTCTTAAAAATAAGCGGAAAAACAATTTCCGAATTTACCTCGACCAACATTTGGATAAATTCCATTAAAAATCTTTATAATGATTTTCAAGGAATTATAATCGTTCACGGAGCAGGTAAGAACATTTCCGAGTGGTCTGAAAAACTTGGACATGAAACAAAATTTGTAAACGGACAGCGTGTGACTTCTATGGGACAAATGGAAGTAGTAGCAGCCGTACAAGCAGGCTTGATAAACTCTCAGCTAGCGGCAAAATTAAATTCTTCAAACTTTGGAGCTATGGGTTTATCCGGAATAGACCGGGGAACTTTTATAGCAAATTATTTTGATAAAGAACTCGGATATGTAGGCAAGCCGGAATTAGTAGGCTCCGCAAATTGGATAATTGAACTTTTAGATGAAGGAATCATTCCAATATTTTCAAGCGTTTGCAGAGATGCAAGCGGGAATTTAATGAACGTTAACGCCGATCTTTTTGCTGAAACAGTTGCACTGGCGGTAAATGCTGATTCGGTATTTTTTGTATCTGATGTTGATGGTGTAAAAATAAGCGGAAGCGTGGTAAGTTCGCTTTCTGAAGATGAGATAATCAGCGGGATAGTTGATGGACAAATCACGGACGGTATGATTCCAAAATTAAAAAGCTGCATAGAACTTTTGAAAATGGGAATCAACAAAATTTGGATCGGCTCTCAGCTTTTAGATCAGGAAAAATTAAACGGAACATGGATTATTAATAAAACGGAAAGTGGTTATGCAAAAGTCAGCATTGCTTAAAAATTACAACAGATACCCAATAGAATTTGAAAGAGGAAACGGATTCTTTCTATACGATACATCCGGTAAGGAATATATCGATTTTTACTGTGGAATTGCAGTAACGAGCTTCGGGCATAATCATCCGCAATTAAAAGCTGCGGCAACGGAACAAATAAATAAACTTTGGCATACATCAAATTTATTTTCATCTTCACTTCAAGAATCCTTAGCGAATAAACTGGCAAAAAAATCGGGAATGGATTATGTATTCTTTTCCAACTCCGGCACAGAAGCAAATGAAGCTGCTATTAAATTTGCAAGGAAATGGGGCAACGGAAGAAGCCATATCATTTCAACACACGGCAGTTTTCATGGAAGAAGCTACGGAAGTTTATCGGCAACAGGTCAATACAAATTTTGGAATGGATTCCAGCCAATGCTGCCGGGTTTTTCGCACGTGCCTTACGGTAGTCTTTCTGCCATTGCAAATGCAATCACAGAAGAAACCACAGCCGTTATGGTTGAAACGATTCAAGGAGAAGGCGGGGTAAACGAGCCACCGGAGAATTATATTAAAGGTCTAAGGGGGCTTTGCAGCGAAAAGAATATACTTTTGATTGTTGATGAGATTCAGACAGGAGTCGGGAGGACAGGCAAATTTTATTCATATCAACATGAGGATATACTTCCGGATATAGTTACGTCTGCAAAAGGATTAGCAAACGGCATTCCACTGGGCGCAACGTTATGTTCAAAAGAAGTAGCCGCAGTAATCAAGCCCGGCGATCACGGTTCGACATTCGGAGGCAACCCCGTTGCAGTTGCAATTGCAAATAAAGTTGTTGACTTGTTAGATGATAATGCTCTTGACGGCATTTCTGCTATAGGAAACATTCTAATGAACGGACTTCACGGCTTGCATCATCCCTCAATAAAAAACATACGCGGCAAAGGTTTAATTATCGGAGTCGAATTTTCCGATACAGTTCCGGCAAAAAAAGTTGCTTCACAAATGCTTGAGGAGGGTTTTGTGGTAGGCACAGCGGGAGATTTTGTTCTCAGGATATTGCCTCCGTTTATAATAACTCAAAACGAAATAGCAAAATTTCTTTTAACACTTAAGAAAGTTATTTCAGATATAAAAGTATAAAAATTATGTCAGTAAAATTAAAGAGATTAAATCGTATAAAAGAACTGCTTAACAACAGGTTTATATCATCGCACGACAATTTAGTAAAGATGCTTGAGGCAGAAGGGACAATGGTAACGCAAGCCACGTTAAGCCGGGATTTTGCTGAGCTCGGAGTTATACGCGCAATTACAGAAAGAGGTCCGCGGTACATTCTCGACTCGCACGAATCCGGCAAGCAAATTGCAAAGTTAATAGGTTTTGAGATTTTAAATGTGCAGAATAATGAGTCTCTAATAGTTGTCAGAACTTTAGCCGGGCGCGCACAAGGCATAGCTCATTTTATTGACCGCCTAAACAAGCCGGAGATTATCGGAACAGTTGCAGGCGACGATACAGTTTTGGTTATTCCAAGTTCTCACACTCATATAGAAAGTTTAGTTTCGTTAATTAAAAAAATGATGACCGAGCAAGTCGGTTAGAAACATATAAGGAGATAAAAAATGTCAAAGAAAAAAATCGTAGTTGCATATTCCGGCGGTTTAGATACATCGGTAATGGTTAAATGGCTAAGTGAAAAATATGACGCCGAGATAATAACTGCAACTGGATTCCTCGGTCAGGTAAAAGAGATAGAAGGAGTAAAAGAAAAGGCTGCAAAAACAGGCGCAGTAAAATCATACGTGTTTGATTTAAGGGAGGAATTCTTAACCCAATATGCATGGAAAGCCCTTAAAGCAGGGGCGCTTTATGAAGGTTCGTATCCTATGGCAACTGCTATAGGCAGGCCTTTGCTTGCTAAAATGTTGGTTGATGTAGCCGAGCAAGAAAATGCAGATGCCGTTTCTCACGGATGTACGGGGAAAGGAAACGATCAAGTAAGATTTGAGGTAGGCGTTCAAACTCTTTCACCCGATCTTGAAATAATTGCACCGCTTAGATTATGGGAATTCAAAAGTCGAGAAGAAGAAATGGATTATGCAATCGCACATAACATACCGATAAAAGCCACGAAGGACAATCCATATTCAATAGATGAAAATTTGTGGGGCATTGCGATAGAATGCGGCGTACTGGAAGACCCGGAAGCGGCTCCGCCTGAAGATGCATATCAAATTACTACCAACCCGAAAAAAGCTCCAAATATTTCGGAAGAAATAACAATTGGATTTGAAAAAGGGATACCGGTAAGTTTAGATGGAATTGAAATGGGTGCAGTTGATCTTGTTACCAGGCTAAAGGAAATTGGCGCTAATAACGGAGTCGGGAGATTGGACTTAATTGAAAATAGAGTTGTTGGAATTAAATCAAGAGAAGTATACGAGGCGCCAGCAGCAGTAATACTTCACCATGCACATTTTGAATTAGAAAAATTAATACTTGACAAAGAGACTTTTAGATTCAAACAAAATATTTCTAACAAAGTAGCAAATTTAATTTATGACGGGCTTTGGTACTCTCCCCTTTTCAAATCACTAATGGCTTTCGTTGATTCTACCCAGGAAAATATAACAGGCGAAATCAAATTAGAACTTTATAAAGGAACAATAAAAACTCTATCGAGAAGTTCTGTGTATAGTCTTTACAACAAAAATCTAGCTACATATACTTCGGAAGACACCTTTGATCATAAAGCGTCAGACGGTTTTATTAAAATATACGGACTTCCATACAAAACAATTACGCAGGTCGAAAAATTCGCAAAGCAAGAGGTAATAGTATAATGCTCTGGGGCGGAAGGTTTAACGGGAATCTTAATTCCGGCGCTTTAAAGTTCTCTTCTTCATTGAACGTTGATATAAATTTGATACTTGAAGATATTAAAGGAAGCATTGCTCATGCAGAGATGCTTTCTAAAGCAGGAA
>JAJYCM010000288.1 GCA_021778375.1 Bacteroidota bacterium | reverse complement strand
CACTGAAATTACTGCGGCAATATTTTTTTGCATACCCGCTGAATAAATCTGCAAAACAAATGTATCGTTGTATTTGTCAATAATTAGACCGGGCATTAAATCGCTTTCGCTAAAGATAAGTCTGAATGAATTCCTTTCCGGATAAAATAATTTTCTTAGCGCAAAAGCGTCTTTAATTTTGATTTCTGCAAATTCACGGAAATTGTCAATTTGCGCCTTGTCTAAAAGTCTGACTGCAATCAGCGAATTTTTGTTATAAAAACCTGTACCGATAAAATTATTTCGCGCATCAAAGATTTCTACTAAATCACCATTGTCTGCCGTTCCTTCTAATTTCTCGATTTCATTGCTGAAAATCCATAAATGTCCGGCATTAATTCTTCTCTCTTCATTTTTTCTTAAAAATATTTTAGGTTTCATTTCCCTTCTACCATGTTTTTAGTAACATATTAAATTCTTAATTTGTGAAATAAAAATACCGAATATAAAATGAAAAGAATAATCCTATTGATATGTGTGTGTTTTCCATCCTTTTACACTCCAGCACAAAATAATTTCGTAAATCCAGATAATACTCGGTTTGTAAATTATAGTGCAAAAATTTTATGGGTCAAAGATATTGGCGATTCGCTTTCGGCATTAGTCTCGAAACCTGACAATAGGATTTTTGTCGCCGCTAAATACGGTAAAATATTTTGTTTCGACTTAAGCGGAAAGCTTATCTGGACTCACGATGTTAAGCGAAGTATTATAGGCAATCCCATAGATAGCAACGGTAACCTGATAATATCAACGCTATCAGGAGACTTAATTTCTCTTAATGATTCTACCGGAGAAGTAATCCAAACCATCGGTCTTGATGACCCGCTGACTTCGCCGTTAATAGAAATTTCTACTTCTTATAACGGACAGCAGACCGACGCTGTTATAGTAGGCTCCTCTAAAGGCGTCGTTTATTGTTATGATATAAATTCATTTGAAATGATTTGGGAAAATCATTCAGCTACCGGGAAAATTATATCAATGCCGCTTGCTCTTGATAATAAAATTATTTTTACTTCAAACGACGGCTTTCTTTATTGCATTGATTCAAGAAGCGGCATGTTAATATGGAAGTGGACTGATCCTAAAAATAAAAATATTTCTTTAGCTGATTGCTCGCCGGTCTCCGATGGTAGAAATGTTTTTGTCTGCTCGCCTCACAATTTCCTTTCTTCAATCGACCTTATGCTTGGGAGTACTAAATGGAAAAACAATTATTACGATTGTAGTTCAACGCTGATGATTTCGGATAACAGAAAGTTTTTATTTGTAAAAAGCCTAAAGGATAACTTTTATATTGTCTCAGCAAATGATGGTAAACCATTCAGGAAGTTGAATATGAATTTTGACGAAGATTCAACAAAAAATGCTTTTCTGGAATGGAAAGGAAATGTATTATTCAGCGCAGGGAACGGAAAAGTTTATCTTGTAGAAAATAATTTTAAATGGAAACCACTTTTTGATATGCTCGACGGTGCGGTTCAAAATATTATCCATTTAAAGGACGATACTTTTGTGGCGTCAGGTGTCTCCGGAAGAGTTGTTGAATTTAATTTGAAATAATATTGTCTAATTTGTAGGTTGAATCTTCAACAAAGAAAGTAATTTATTTTGCAGAAGATCCTTTGTTTTTTTTAAGGGCACTTCTAAAAACTTCAATATTCTCTGCGAACGTTGCGTATTCTTTGCGTTCTCTGCGTTAAATATTTATAAATGATAGTTTTTAGAAGTGCCCTTAATAAAGTGCAAATCAATTAACAGTTAGTCCTAAGTTTTTTGCAAACAAATAAAAAACTTCTAGACTTGACAATGGGTGTAAATAATATGAACTTAAACAGTCTTATTTAATTAATGGTGATAATTATTTTTAAGAAAACAATTTGATACTACGTTTATATGGTGTCTAAAAGAAAACAGAGTGAGACCCCCATAAAATCCAAACCGGAAAAGAAAACTTCTAAGGTAAACTTTGAACACATTCTAGAGAACTACCGGGCGATTGCCGAAAATGCATCGGATGGAATTTTTATTTTTGTTAATATGCTCATAAAATATGCTAACCCTGCCCTAGCCAAAATGGGCGGTTACACGATGGATGAATTAATCGATAATTCATTTATAAATTTCTTACATCCCGATGAAATCCCTACGATAGAAGAACGACTACGCAGACGCTTAAACGGTGAATTTATCGAATCACCCTATGAGACAAAGCTTCTATGCAAAAATGGCAATTTCGTGGATGCAGAAATAAATGTTTCTTTTATTACTTTCCATGGTATTAAGGGGGGTCTTGTAGTTGTCAGAGATATAACTGAGCGCAAGCGAACTCAAAAGGCGCTTTATGATAGCGAAGAACGCTTTCGTAAAGCTTTTTTTACAAGCCCAGATTCGATTAACATCAACCGGTTTGATGATGGAGTTTATGTTGATATCAACGAAGGATTTTCTAATTTGACCGGGTACACACGTGATGAGGTAATTGGTAAGTCCTCTATTGAAATAAAAATATGGAAGAATATAGAAGACAGAAATAGACTTATAAAGGCATTAACTGAAAACGGATTTGCTCAAAATATTGAAGCAAAATTTGAAATGAAAAATGGAACAATCACAAACGGGTTGATGTCTGCTTCTTTAATTAACATTGATAATGTCCCTCATATTATTTCAATAACCCGGGATATAACCGAGCGTAAACTTGCAGAAATTGCTTTGCATTCCAGTGAAGAGAAATACCGCGATTTATTTGATAAATCACTTGACGGGGTATATAAAAGCACTCATGAAGGGAAATTCCTTGAAGTTAATCAAGCTATGGTGACGATGCTTGGCTATGAAAGTAAAGAAGAATTGCTGTCAGTAGATATTAAATCACAATTGTATTTCCAGTTATCGGATCGTGAGAGTGCGGAATTAGAAGAGAAGTATCAGGAAATGGCTGTCTTTCGTATGAAGAAAAAAGATGGTTCGGAAATTTGGGTTGAGGATCATGGTCGCCTTGAAGTTGATGAAAATGGAAAGATCATGTTTCACGAGGGAATTGTGCGTGATGTTACTGAACGCGTCCGGACAGATTCTCAGCTTCAGAAATATTCCGAGGAATTAAAGATATCTAATGCGACAAAAGATAAATTCTTTTCAATAATTGCGCATGATCTTAGAAGCCCTTTCCACTCGTTTCTTAATCTTTCGGAATTGATGGTATCAGAATTTGAGTCCTTCTCAAATGAACAAATAAAGAATCTTGCGAATGAATTAAATAAATCAGCTAAGAATCAGTACAGACTGCTGGAAAATCTCTTAAGCTGGTCAAGTATGCAAATCAATAGAATGGAATTTCATCCTTCAATAATTGACTTAAATAAGGTGGTCGATAAAGTAATTGATATCCTAATTGACAATGCCGTTAAGAAAGATATAAGCATAGTTAACTTTGTTGCAGACACAACCCTGGTTATTAGCGATAATAATATGTTGTTTTCAATTTTACAAAATCTCATTTCCAATGCTATTAAATTTACTTTTCCCAAAGGTAGAATAGAAATTAAAGCTGAATTTAATGATACTCTTACGACCGTATCCGTGGTAGACGACGGGACAGGCATTCCATCTAATGTTTTGGACAAAATATTTCACATCAGCACAAAGGTGTCATCAAATGGTACCAAAGGTGAAAAGGGTACAGGGTTGGGTCTTCTACTGTGTAAAGAAATGATTGAAAAGCATGGCGGAAAAATTTGGGTAGAGAGCGAAGAAGGAAA
>JAJYCM010000287.1 GCA_021778375.1 Bacteroidota bacterium | reverse complement strand
CTGGAATTACACAAGAAGAGTTAGCAAAAAAATTGAGAACAAAAAAATCAGCAATATCCAGAATTGAAAATCATTCAGAAGATATCCGCTTATCAACATTAAAACAATATTTGGAAGCAGTAGGTAAAAAACTCAATCTAAGAATTTTATAAAATCTAAATAACGGAGAATGCAACACTACCGTTCCACCCGAAAGGCTGCCACATCCGCCCACAAATTATTTATAACGGAAGTGAAGCTTGGCTAACCATCAAAAATCTTTTAATAAATTTGTTATAAATATTCTCTATTCATTCAGCAGCTCCGCCAGCCGCACAATAGAACGCTACCGCATTCAGGGCAAAGTCCTATACCGCTATCACGACGGCAGCATTCTGCCCTTTGAATACTTAGGCATAATCAAATAAAATATTGCTATTTCTTGTAATTTATAAATATTTTTTGGTTATATTATATTTACAAATAATTAAGTAGAGGTTAATTGTGCGGCAATTAATTTATTTAATAATGTCTATTATGATAGTCTTTTCTTTTTTTTCTTGCTCCCATCCTTATTCTTCATTAACAAATGTAAATTTCAGAATTGATTTCTACTCAGGCGGCGGTTTTACCGGTGTTGAATCTGGAATAACTATTTCGAGTCAAGGATGGGCAAAATTTTGGAAAAAAAATCTTAATTCATTAAGGCAAACAACAGATAGTGTAGCTATCCCTAGTGATAAGATGCTAAGAATTACTAACCTCATGACAAATCCTAAAATCTTTTCTTACAATAATAAGTATACAGGTAATTATACTACCTACTTAGTTTTAGCTCAAGATATTCAATTTAATAAAATATCTTTTAATGATTCTGAACTTCCTTCAAATATGCCGGATGTTATAAAAGATTTAATCACCGAAATCAAAGAAATTAAAAAATAATATGGAGCTCTATAAATGAAAAAATTAAGATACATTATCTTTATTCTCTCAACTTTTATTTTCTTAAATTCATTTGCTGCCCAACAGAACAGCAAAAATATTAAAAAAGCAATTCTCCTTGCAACCAATCAATCCCTTGTTTCTTCAAACCAAAGCTATTCAAATATTTCAGCAAGACTAAAAAGTTTTATGAACAAACTTGGATTGACTCCGTCAACCACTAAACTTTATTCTGCAAACAAAGCTATTGCCAATGTTTTATCGGCTAAATTTAGAGGGGAAATAACTCTTCCATCTCCTACAATTTTAAATTCTAAAGATATCAGCAGGGTTTTATTGGATAATAAATCTGGTACACCGAGATTGATTGATGTAAATACACCGCCAGATCAAAAAGGAAAATCAATTCAATCGACTGAAAATGCACCTACTCTTGCCATGAGTTTCATGATAGCAAATAAAGGTTTATTAAAGATATCAAATCCAGAAAATGAATTTAAATTGGAAAGTGTAAAAAAGGATGCGCTTGGAATGACGCATATTCGTTATGAACAAGTATATAAAGGTTTGGAAGTTTGGGGAAAAGAAGTTTACGTACATTTTGATAATCATGGAAATATTTCTTCTTTGACCGGAAGATTTGCAAAAACACCCGCATCAATTCAGGATATTTCAGGAAAAGTTAGTTCTTCTAATGCCCTTGCTATTGCTGAGAATGAACTTAAAAGCAGAATAAATATAAGTGGATTCTCGAATCAGATTCAGAACTTACTTCATTATCATGGACCGTCAGCAAGGCAAATTATTTGGTATGATAAACTACAAATCCCTCACTTAGCCTGGTTTGTAGAAGTACGTACGGGACTTTCCCAAGATTGGTATTATTTCGTAGACGCACAGAACGGATCTATTTTAAACTCATATAATAATGTTTGCTTCGATGGAGCGACAACCGGCAGCGGTATCGATCTTAATGGAGTTAACAGAACTTTCGGTACTTACCAGGTCGGTACAAATTATTTTATGCTTGATGCTTCGGAAGCAATGTTCAATGCGGCGCAATCCCAAATTCCGAATAATTCTGTCGGAGCAATAGAATGCCTGGATCTTCAAAACAATGACCTATCCAGCAGCTCTCAAGTTTATTATGTAACCTCCACAAATAATCAATGGAATGATCCAGCGTCTGTATCTGCCAACTACAATGCAATTACGACATATAATTATTACCGCACAATACAAAATAGGAATTCAATTGATGATAGCGGAATGACAATTTATTCAGTTATCCATGTTACCCAGAATGGTCAGCCCATGGAAAATGCTTTTTGGAATGGGATGGTAATGTGTTATGGAGACGGTGGCACTCTTTTTAAGCCGCTTGCCGGAGGACTTGACGTTGCAGCTCATGAGATGACTCATGGTGTTACTCAACATACTTCTAACCTTGAATACCAGGATCAATCGGGAGCTTTGAATGAATCTATGTCTGATGTATTTGGAAAACTTGTAGATACTTCTTCATGGCAAATTGGACCATCAATAGTTAAAGACCTTCAAACATTTCCATCCGGTGCTTTAAGGGATATGAGTAACCCTCATAATGGCGGCAACCCGGGCGATCCTTGCTGGCAACCTGATAATATGTCTGAATATGTTAATACGACTCAAGATAACGGTGGAGTCCATGTTAATAGCGGCATTCCAAATTATGCATTTTATTTTGTTGCCTCTACAATCGGCAGGGCTTCAGCAGGCAAAATTTGGTATAGAGCTGAAACGACTTATCTTACTCATTCATCGCAATTCCTTGATGCTAGAATTGCAACTGAGAAAGCTGCTACAGATCTCTTTGGTTCAACAAGCAATGAACTAAATGCGGTAAAGAGCGCATGGGATAAAGTTGGAATTTTTGAAGGAACGCCACCGCCTCCAGCTGCACCTACACAGGTTGTGGGGCAGAACTGGATTCTTGCTGTTAACACAGACTACAATGCTGATCCAAATTCTATTTATATGGCTAAAACTCAAATCAATACAAATGCTGACTTTTCGGCTCTCACCCAAACCCGCGTACTTAATAAACCCGCTGTTTCTGATACTTCCGGACTAATTCTTTTTATTGATCAAAACAATGATCTCCGCGCTTTATACGCAAATCCAATTGATCCTCAGGAAACTATTATCGATTCAAGTGGATATTGGAGGGAAGTGGCGGTAGGCCCGGGATTGAGCAGTTTTACACTTCTTTCAAAGTATATTGATACTACAATATATTATTTTGATCTTAACGCAAATACAAGTAAAGCATTCAAAATTGTAACCCCTTCTTATGATGTAGCTGATACCAAAACTGCTTTATATGCTGATGCGATGTCATTCGACCCAACAGGTCAGTATCTTTTGTTTGATACCTTCAACCAAATAATAGGAGCTGCCGGTGATACATTAAGTTATTGGAATATTAATATGCTGGATGTAAAAACCGGTTTTATGCAAAGTGTATTTCCACCGCAGTCGAAGGGAGTAAATATCGGCGATCCGTCCTTCTCAAAAACCTCACAAACCCGCTTTACGTTTGATTATTGGGACACCAATAGTAATACTTTCGAAGTATTAGCCGCAGATTTTAATACCGGAAATTCTGCTGTTGTAGCATCAACAACTTCACTTGGATATCCATCATATTCCGGAGATGATAAAACCATCGTTTACCATAATAATCAAATAATTTCATCCGTTGATCATGATGTTATACAACAAATGCCTCTTCAAAGTGATTTCATTACAGGTACCGGCACCCCAATTTCATATTTACAAGATGCAACTTTTCCTGTCTGGTTTGTAATCGGCAGTCGAATTACAGATGTAAAGATAGAACATAGCCCCATTCCG
>JAJYCM010000286.1 GCA_021778375.1 Bacteroidota bacterium | reverse complement strand
AGTGTAATTCCTTATTCATCAAATCTTCCTTCTTATAAATTCTTGTGGAATATACAAATAAAAGCAATAATTGTGCTTAATTAAGAACTTCTATTATTCCAGAATTATCCATTTAAGTTCAATTAGGAGGTAAAAATTACTATTTGTGGGCGGTAAAATATTCTGATTGTAAAAATATTTTGCATACTAAAAAAATAATTCGCCTTCGCTCATACTATACTGGTTTTCCATAAATAATGGCTACATTATTCTAAGACTGTTTGTTAACATGTTTTTTTGTAGTCTTTCGGCTACCCCTTATTATAACCCAACACCTTTAACAGCAAATAACTCATTGTCTAATGACCAATGACAGTTTTTTCATACGAAATAGCGTAGGTTTTTGCCTATTTTTTCTTCTCTGAGCTACGTTTTTTTTATCTGCCATACATTTACCCTTGCTCATATACAAATATCCCCTTAGAATCGATTTTGACGACTTCTTCGAAATATCCTGGCAGATAGGTTGATAAGAGAAAAACCCAAAGATTTCCATTTACTTTTATTACTTCTATCTTCTGCCAACCAGAATAACTGCATTCTGCCCGTTATAACCTACGGCTACCATAATATTACCTTTTACCGCAAGCCCAAGAAGGGACTCATCGGGATTATAAAGCTCATTATAGGTTTTCCAAGAGTTGCCGTTATAATGAGCGCAAAGCCCAAATGCGCCTACAAAAAAAACATCATTAGGAGCATTCCCGCGAACTCTTTCTGAGTAGTATGCTGGAATATCTATTATTTCCTGCCAACTGTTTGGTTTGCCTACAATACATGGGCGTACATTTGAATATGCATTTAAATGAATATTAGCTTTACGGAATCACTTGAGTAGTATCATCTTCTTAGTTGATACGTAACCATTTGTTTCCAAACGGTAGAAGTACATTCCGCTTGCAAGTTTAGAACCATCAAAATTGGCTGTATAGCTACCAGCTGACTTGAAGCCATTCTCAAGTGTTTTAACAACATTTCCAACTACATCATATACTTTTAATGAAACAAAACCATCTTGGGGTAATTGATAATTTATTACAGTAGTGGGATTAAAAGGATTCGGAAAGTTTTGATCAATTCTGTAAAATTTTGGAAGAGGTGTTTTTGCTATATATGGTTGATTGGCACTTAGAGTATGCGCCTGATTTGCACTTATTTTTGCACCACCGATAGAAACCGACATTTGATTTGATGTTAGAACTGTATTGTGAGCATCAGTAACTACACACTTTAGATAAATACTTGAATAAAAAGCAGTTGTTAAGGTAGCACTATTTGTACCACAGGTGTACCAACTGCCCTTAGATAGCAGATTAGGGCTTATAGCTAAAGCTGGTTGAATACCTCCGGGATATTCGTAATACCACTGATAATTAAAAGGCGGATAACCCCCAAATGGATTTGCATTCCAATTTCCGTTTTGTCCAATTGGCAAAGAAGTTGGGCCAGAAATAGAAACATAAGAAAATGGGAAAAGTAAAGGCGGACCAGATACAGTATATTTGATATTTTCAATTTCCCTCTCATAGGCAGGATTAGTACCTTTTGGAAAGTACGCATTTCCATTTCCATAACATGCATCTGTTGTTCCAAGAGCCGGCCAAGACACTATCGAATAATAGGGTGAGAAGAATGATGGTTCATTTGGCAAATAATATGAAAAATCTTCACATAAAGAGCTTGCTTGTATAAGTGAACTAAAGAAAAATTGAGAATGAGTATAAGAATAAATACTTCCATCTTTATTATACTGTTTGGCTGCTACATCAAGAACAAAATTTGATGAATATCCCCAGCCTAAAAGAAAAGGCATACCACTAGAAAATACGCCTGCACCATCAGCATAATTTCCAACAACGTTTGTATAATCTGCTGAATTCACGATTATTTCACCTTCGCTAACATCATTTCTAACAAAGGTATTGTAGGGACCATTAAATCCATAAATTCTCATACCATTATCCTTACCGTGATAATCGTCTAACCATATTAAATCTACTTTATTACCTTCGAATAAATTTGCATATGGATAATTTCCGTGAGCTGAAATATCACCTGTCCCCGGATAAACCATGCTTTCACCCCAGAGAACGGGACTATATATTCTATTCCAAGAATAATTATATCCAAAAACATTTCTATTGGCACCTAATTGAACCATCATTGAATGACGTAAGCCAGAGAATAGATTATCTTCAGTTAAACAATCGGTGGAATGATTTTCAATTTCAACTCCATAGCCAACTCCACCATCACCATGTGATGTTGCATCATGAAAATAGCAGCCGGTAATTTCAATAGCCGTGCTGGCATTTATTACAACATGCCTGCTATATGTAATGTTACTCTCAACACCTTGTATCCAGCAATTAGCTGCATAGTTATAAAAAAATAGTGTATCCTCCAGAAGACCCATCGGGCATACTTTCTCTAGCAAATTGTATATCATCAATTCCAACATTTTGAACTGGTTTAATTTTTCTTAATTGAGGGAAATTGCTGTTGTAATTATAATCTATTGACATTGCGTCTTCAAGTGTCAATTGAGATCCACTAGCAGAATTAACCTTTTCAATTTGACCTATTTGTTGTCCATATTCTAATGGGCGATCATCAACTAATTCAACATAATCGCCTGCATTTATTCCACTGGTATTGGTTGTAACAACATTGCTCCCCCTATTATAGCCTGCTGTTACATTGTAAAATGGGAAAGGAGTAGTGCCGCATATATTTATTGCACTACCAATATAACTACTAGGATAATATAAAATAGTTTTATCTGAGCCTTCACCTTTTAGACAGATATTGCTGTAGTTTTTGTATTATCATTTGCTAGACTTATGGCTCCTGAGGATATAGTATAGGTCCCTTGGGGAAAATATACTATTGCATTCGTACCAGGGTTTACTGCTATAAATGTTCTGGCTGCTTCTATTGTATTTTGGATTGCCTGTCTGTCATCAACACCATCATTTGGCACCGCTCCATAATTTATAACGTTAAAAATAGCATTGTAAACAGTAGGAATATTTCCTTTATAGCCTGCATTAGTCCAATCAACTCTTCTGTCTGCGGGAATTGTTGGGACATAACCTGATATCCCACTTGACTGAGGGTAAATATTTGTTAAAAGAAAAATCAAAAACAAAAATATTTTAATGGTCTTTTTCAAATTGCCTCCTGTTTAATTGTTTTTAAAAATCTTATAAATTATATCCTAGCGATATTGAAATTGCACTTAAATAAATACCCGAGTAAATCTCAGTGATACCTTTTGAATAACGCATATCTAAAAGAAAGCGTTTATATGAGAAAGTAACTCCGAACAATAGGCTATATGTCAAAAAAGATGGTGGATCGGGTCCTAAAGTGCCTGCAAGGAAAAAATGCGTATCATTATAAGAATAGTTTGGATTTGAGTCTCTAATACTTTTTGTAAAATCAACAATATCGAAAGATAAAATACCCCCGCCGTACAACTGCGCTTGCATGTTTTGCGTTAGTAAATAATGCAGCTTAACTAAGTGGGGTAGTTCTAAATAATAACCATACATTTCCCGGTCACTTATGTCCCATATTCCCTGCGGATAGACTTCTGAGTATATAATCTTGTTATGTATGAATACTCCCTTTACTGAGATATTTGTTTCCAACCCGATAGAGAAATAATAGCTGCGAGTTGTATCTCTTGCTATATTCCAATCCTTAAAGTAGCCAACAACTGGACCTACAAAAACACTGTGTGCAGTGCCCCCGTAATTAGCATTTTTTCCGTAATAATTGGAGAAATTAACACCACCTT
>JAJYCM010000285.1 GCA_021778375.1 Bacteroidota bacterium | reverse complement strand
CCGGTTGCCAAGAACCAAAAGTAACGCCGACTAAGGGCTACCTACTTGCCGCTGTTGATGAAGCTGTTTTTCCTATTGTTAGCCAAGAGAGTGTTGTTTTTGATTCGCTTTATAAGACTTCTAAGATTGATTTAAAAAAAGTTACCCCCTTTGATGGAATAGCAGGAGTATTAAACGGCAACTATAAAATGTTTGTTAGCACAATGGGCTTAAATGAAAAACAGCAAAATTTTGTTAACAAAAATAAAATTGGACTGAATATTTTTAAGTTTTGCTATAACGCAATTGCCGTTATAGCACCTAAGAATAGTAGCATCCAGAATATAAGAATAGACGAAATACAAAGTATATTGTCTGGAGAATCAAGCAACATTAGAGTTGTAATACCACAAACCAATACAGGAACCTATCAATATATTTCAGAAAAGATTTTAAAAGGAAAAATTCCTAAAAATGTTGAAATAGTCCCAAGCGACAGCGCAGTGTTTGCGGTTGTAAAAAATAGTTCTGATAAAATCGGATTACTAAGTTTTAATACTGTCCAGGATTCTTCAAGAATAAAATTTCTCAAAGTTGGAGAGTTTAATCAAAATAAATTGGATGATAATTATTATGAACCTCATCCTGGATTAGTATATAAAGATTATTATCCATTCAAGGAAACCATTTTTATCTATTTAAATGAAAAGGGAAGAAGTGTTGCGTCAGGCTTTACTACATTTTTGACAAGTTATATTGGGCAGAAAATTGCTCTCGGTCAGAATTTGGCTCCCGCAGCTGTTCCTGTAAAAATTAATCAAAATCAATAACATGGATTAAAAGATGAAAGCAATAACCTTCGTTACACTTTTTGTAGTCATAACAAGCATTACCTTTGCACAGCAAAAATATGATGAGGCATCAAAATTTATTCGGAATAAGGAATATAGTAAAGCCTTAACGATAGCTCAAGATTATCTTAATCATGACTCGACTGATATAGCAATAAAAATCTTGGTTGACTTATCTACCAACGATCAAAATAATCCTAAAGTTTATGAAGCGTTAGGCGATGCTTATAATAAAATGGGAGTTTTAGAGCTTTCGATAAGTGATTATCAAAAAGCGGAAAAGCTTGATTCACTTAGCACTATAATAAAATTTAAATTAGCCAAGGCATTTGAAAAACAAAAAAGTTATACTGATGCTGCAAATAAATATCTTCAGGTAATATCTCTTGATTCAACTTATTCCCAAGCGTATTACGACTTAGGCACATTGCTTTATTATGCAAAGCAATATCCCAATGCTTCGTTTTATCTTGAAAAATATCTTACCTTCGATAATAAGAAATATGACGCCTACTTTTTTGCAGCAAGATCTTTGTTTCTAATGCAAAATTTTCCCCAGGCTATTGAGATTACCCAAAAAGGATTAAGTGTATTTCCCAACGATGTAAAGTTGGAAAGAATAGAAGCCTTATCTTTAGCTTATAACAAAAACTTTTCGGAAGCTTTGAAGGTTTTTGCCGTTGTCCCTGATTCACTATTTTCTGCTACTGATTTTTCTACTTTTGGAAGTGAGTTGCAAGCCGCAAAGCAAGATTCGGTTGCAATCATTTATTTGACCAAAGCTTTGGCAAAAGATTCTTCACTAACGGAATTAAATCAAGAAATAGCAAATATGTATTTGAGCACCGGGAAATATGAACAAGCAATTGTTTATTATGATCGTAGAATAAAATCAGATTCAACCTCGGTAAGTTCTTATGTAAATAAATCTCTTTGCTACCTCCAAATGCAAAATTATGATAGCGCAAAGACTGCATTAGAACAAGCGATTAACATTAAAAGTGATTACATGCCTGCTTTAACTTGGCTGGCAAGAACGGACCAATATATGCGGAATGATGCTGCTGCTGCCGATGTTTACACAAAGATTTTAAAAATTACTGCAGGCAAGGAAGATCAATTCAAAAACGAAGTTGGCGAGGCTAATGGATTTTTTGGTTATACCAATCTTGTAAAGAAAAAATATAGGGACGCAATAGAAAGTTTAAAAACAGCTTTAAGCTATACCCCAAATAGCGCGCAATATCATCTATGGCTTGCGCAGGCATATGCTTTTAGCGGAAATAAAGCTGAGGCTGCAAAAGAATATCGTGTAGTGCTTTCTATTGACCCAACTAATGCTGACGCAAAAAAAGGCTTGAAGCTTCTTAGTTTATAAATAAAGGAGTTAGATGATTAAAATATACAACCTCAGAAGTTTTCTTGCTTCAACGTGGATTAAAGTATTGGTTTGGATCGTGGTAATATTCGGCGGTTTATTTTTAATTGCTGCATTAGCCAATTATTTAACTGTTGCGGTATTTCATCTTTAATTGTATCTGAAATTTAGTTTTTTATTGAAGCGGGAGAGCAAATTAAAATAAAATGCTCTCCCGCTTTTTTAATTTTAAGCTTAGGCTTAGTATCTTCACAAAAATTTTTGTGCTATTTTTAAATGATATTATCAGCAACATTAAGATTCGAAAGAATTTTTCTTATCTTTGCTTAAATTAAAATCAACACACTTTTTCGGATCGAAATGAATTATTTTAACTCAGAATATTTCACTTACAATAACAATGAATTATTTTGCGAAAATATTTCCTTAAAAGATATCCTTAAGGATTCCGGCACACCTGTCTATATATACAGTAAGAAATATTTTATCGATAGGTTTAATGAGCTGGATTCGGCTTTTAAAGAAATTGACCACACAATTTTCTACGCAGTTAAATCAAATTTTAACCTGAGCGTAATAAAAATATTTGCAGACATGGGAAGCGGCTTAGACGTAAATTCTGAAGGGGAATTACTTCGTGCATTAAAAGTTGGTGTGAGTACTGATAAAATTATTTTTTCAGGTGTAGGAAAAACCTCCTCTGAAATAAAATTAGCTGTTGAAAATGATTTACTTATGATAAAAGCAGAATCGGAAGAAGAGCTGATTTTAATTAATGAAATTGCTTTCTCATTAAATATGACAGCGCGTGTCGGGATAAGAGTAAACCCTGATGTAGACCCCAAAACACATCCGTATATTTCTACCGGATTAGCGGAAAACAAATTTGGGATTGATGTAGCCTCTGCCATCAAACTTTATAGCCAAAAAGATAGATTTAAAAATATTGAATATACCGGAATTGACATGCATATTGGTTCCCAAATAACTACTGTTGAACCTTTTGTCTCCGCAGTAGAAAAACTATCTAAAGTTTTTTTTATGCTTAAATCGGAAGGAATAAATCTAAAGCATTTTGATTTGGGAGGAGGAATAGGAGTTGAATATCACAATGAAAAAACCTTTTCAGCACATGAATTTGCAGAAGCGCTTATTCCGGTATTAAAAAAGTTAGATTGTAAGGTTTTTTTTGAACCAGGAAGATACCTGTCTGCTAACGCAGGTATTCTAGTAGCACAAGTTCTTTACACAAAATTAAATAACAAAAAAAATTTTATTATAGTTGATGCCGCAATGAATGACTTAATTAGACCTAGCATTTATGGTGCTTATCACCATATTCAACCGGTGCAAATAAATTATAATAGTAAAGATATTACCGCGGATGTAGTCGGTCCTGTATGCGAAAGTGGGGATTTTCTTGCTAAGAATAGGAATATCCAAGAAAGTAAGCGTGGAGATTATTTAGCAGTAATGTCTGCAGGAGCGTATGGAATGGTAATGGCATCAAATTATAATACTAGGAGACGCCCACCAGAAATTTTAGTTGAGGGCTTTAATTTTAAGGTTATTAAAAACAGAGAATCTTTTGAACATCTTTTTTTTGACGAAAATATTTAAGGTGAAAAATGAAAAAAT
>JAJYCM010000284.1 GCA_021778375.1 Bacteroidota bacterium | reverse complement strand
ATCACTTCTTCAAAAAGCCGAATTGGTTATTCAAGAACAGTATATTCTTCGTAAGAGTTTTTATGACCGGAACCTAGTTGATATAATCGATGGTAGAGCAAAATTTATAGATGAGCATTCAATATCCGTCAAACTTTCTAACAATGCCGAAGAAATTTATACTGCTGATTATTTTGTTATTGCTACCGGATCACGTCCTTACCACCCGCCCGATGTAGATTTTTCACATCCAAGGATTTTGGATAGTGACACATTGCTGAATTTAAAAGATAATCCACGTTCTATCACAATTTACGGCGCCGGTGTAATCGGCTGCGAGTACGCTTCAATATTCCGCGGTTTAAAAGTAAAAGTGAACCTTATCAATACGCGAGAAAAACTTTTAGCATTTCTTGATGATGAAATTATTGATGCACTTGGTTACCACCTTCGTGAAAACGGCGTAATACTCAGGCATAACGAGGAGTATGAAAAAGTAGCCGCCGATAATTCCGGTGTTACTGTCTTCCTAAAATCAAATAAAGAAATTCGTACTGACTATCTTTTATGGGCTCAGGGACGTACAGGCAATTCTGATGATTTAGGACTGCAAAAACTCGGCATAAAAACAACCGGGCAAGGTTCAATTATTGTTAATGAAACCAACCAGACACCGGTACCTCATATTTATGCTGTCGGGGATATTATCGGTTTTCCTAATCTTGCAAGCGCTTCATACGACCAGGGTAGATTTGCCGCAACTCATATCGTTTTCGGGAAATGTGATCACCAGCTTGTAGAATTTATTCCAACCGGCATATACACTATTCCTGAAATAAGTTCCGTGGGTTACACTGAAGAGCAGTTAACAAAAGAAAAAATTCCTTATGAGGTTGGTCATTCATTTTTTAAGCACCTTGCACGCGCTCAAATAACAGGCAGAACGACCGGTATGCTAAAGATACTCTTTCATAGAGAAACCTTGAAGATACTTGGTGTGCATTGCTTCGGGCATGGCGCGGCAGAGATAATTCACATCGGTCAAGCAATAATGTCTCAAAAGGGAGACGGAAATTCATTGATGTATTTTATAAACACAACTTTTAATTACCCCACAATGGCAGAAGCTTATCGTGTAGCGGCATTGAATGGAATTAATAGAGTTGATCAATTAAAGAAGAATTTATAATTCTCAATTTATCTGATCAACCAAGATGTCCGGCAGCAACTTCAAAGACTTTGTTGAAATAATAATCTACCTCATCTTCAACATCACTACTGTTAGGGAATGGCGAGATATGGTTATACTGAAATGTGAAATCAAAAATGTCAACAGGAATCGGGATATCTCTATAATCGCCTTTTAAAATATTAAGAACTTCAATAGGCGGGATTACTTCATCTTTCTTTAATGCGACGGCAGCTATTTGATCTTTAAGCTGCATAAAACGGCTCTCACGTAAATCTTTCATTTTCTGATAACAAAGCATAGCCTTAAAATATTTTCCTGCGTCATGATCTTCATTAAAAAAATGGGAAAGTCTTTCGTCTCTCTTAAATTCATTTTCAAGATGTTCTATAAAAAAAGAGTAAAGGGAAATATTGGCATCGCTGTCTAAAATATATTTTGAAACGGGATACATTCTGTCGATAGTAGGTCCGCCGCAAAAAATAAAAAGTTTAGACTTGTTAAAAATATTTTCATGATTAGTCATCAAAATAATTTCCGCAAGAAAGGAGCCAATCGAATAAGCAAAAATATTCACACCTGCATTTTTATCAATAAAGGGATTTATGCCTTTCCTAACTTCTTCAACAAACTGCACTGCATCGTAATATGATTGAAGTCCAGACCAGAAAAACCTCTGTGGTAACATTTGTATCCTTGCACTGATAGCAGCATTAGCAAATGTCGAATCGACTACCGAAGTGAAATGTTCTTTTCGTTCGTTAGATATAATTTGCATTAATTTTGGTTTGCTCCATTCCGCCGGTGAGCGGTTCATGTGAAAGGCTATTGGAAAAAGAACTACAGCCTTACCAGTAAGTTCCACTAATTTTTTTGCCCAGGGTAAATATTTGGTCCAATATTTTTCATTCAAACCGTGGAAAAGCAAAATAAAATCTTTAGCTTTTTGACTATCTCCCTCTTTAAATATTGTATATCTAAATTCCCGGTTATCTGAAATGTCGCAATCCTCCGTCCTTAAGCTTTCGTGACTATTCCGGAAATAAACTTTATTATCGAGGCGATGTTTTTCGAAAAATACTTTGCCGTGTTTTTTACAAATGTATTGCGAAGCCCCTGGAAGGATACTACTGTTGTTCGATTGAAAGGTATGATTATAAATTGTTATTTTGCTTCCGGGTATTTGGATTACGTCTTCGACTTGATTGAAAATTTTCTTTAACGAGATGAACGATTCCCTGTATTTCATATTATTCTTTCCTGTAACAGTATTTTAAGCTCAATGAATTTTGAATTAAAATCTCCGTTACTAAAAAAGCAAAGATTTAGATTATCTTCAAATGAAATTAAAATTAAATATAACTAATTGAAGCTCACTAAGGAAAACATATGGAACAGTGGTTGGTTCTTAAGACGACCCAGGTTACTCCAGTCTTTTCTTAAACCTCATAGCGCTTGCAACGAGGATTAATATCCCCATAATTAATAGCATTCCTGTTTCCGGCAGTAGTTCTCTAAAGCTGGCACCTTTCAAAATAACTGCTCGTAATATGGTAATATAGTATCTAAGCGGAATCAAGTATGTAATATATTGAACTATTCTAGGCATATTTTCAATTGGGAAACTGAAGCCTGATAGATAGATGAAAGGCATCATAATCGCAAATTGAGCGACCATCATTGCTTGCTGCTGAGTTTTTGAAATTGTCGAAAGGAACAATCCTATTCCCAGAGTAGAAAGAATAAATAAAAATGAAGCGAAAACTAAAAAGATAAAACTTCCGCGTATTACTATACCGAACCAAAAGACCATAATTGATTGAACGATTAGAATATCAATAAAACCGAGAATTACAAACGGAATCAGCTTGCCAATAATTAATTGATATGGTTTTATAGGCGTTACAATTAATTGTTCAAGAGTGCCAATTTCCCTTTCTTTTACTATCGCCATGGACATAAGAATAATTGTTATGATCATAAGAATCAGACCCATTATACTTGGAACCATGAAGACTCTTGTTTTAAGATCGGGGTTATACCAAACTCTAATCACAGGTTCTAATGAGCCGGCAATAGAATTTTTCCTTCCTGTTTTATCCGCAATTTGCAGTAAAATATTCTGCGCATAGTTAGCCGTAATATTTTGCACATAACCGAATGCAATTGAAGTTTTATTTCCGTCCGAGCCATCAAAAATTGCTTGCACCGGAGCAGGCTTCCTGGTCTCTATATCCTTTTCAAAATCTTTTGGGATAACGAGAGCCCACAAAACATTACCTTTGTTAATTTCATTTGTGACCTGTTGATAAGTATCAACATAATCATCAATTTCAAAATATCCGGAACGTTCAAATCGTTGAATATAATCGCGGCTTGCCGCTGTTTTATCTTGATCAAAAATTGCCGTGTGTACAGTATTTACATCCATATTAGCAGCATATCCAAGCAATACTAACTGCAATATAGGTGCAAGAAAGACTATCCTGTATAATACCGGATCTCTTTTCAACTGAAGAAATTCCTTTATTACAATATTTATTATGGTCTTCATTTTAATACCGGATAAAATTTATTATTAAGCAATTTTTGATTTCCTATTAATTAAAGTCGATATCGTTAAAAGTACTGCCGAAAAAATTATGAGATATATTACCTGATCCCAAAACGCTTCTAAACCGACA
>JAJYCM010000283.1 GCA_021778375.1 Bacteroidota bacterium | reverse complement strand
ACCGAGTGCTGAAATGGATATTACATGCTACTTATGCCATGGTAAAGGTTGTAAAGTTTGTAAGCAAACAGGCTGGTTAGAAATATTGGGATGTGGAATGGTTGACCCTAATGTTTTTGGATTTGTTAATTATGATTCTGAAAAATATACCGGATATGCTTTCGGAATGGGAATAGAACGGACTGCTATGCTCAAATATGGGATTTCAGACATCAGGGTATTTTTTGAAAATGATATTAGATTCTTAAAACAGTTTTAATTCGGAGAATGTAAATTGAAAATTTCTTTGAACTGGTTAAAAGAATTTGTGAACCTTCAAAATGTTCCTTCTGAAGAAATTATTTCTAAGTTGAACATGTGTGGACTTGAAGTCGAAGATGAAGTTAATCAAATTGAAATTTATAAAGATTTCATAGTTGCTTTCGTTAAAGAAAAGAAAAAACATCCCAACGCAGATAAACTTTCATTATGTACCGTAGACACAGGCAAAGAATTATTGGATGTAATATGCGGCGCACCGAATGTGGATACCGGCCAGAAAGTTGTATTTGCTCCTATCGGCACACTTATTCCAAAAGGAAATTTTAGAATTACTAAGGCAAAAATACGGGGTATTGAATCTTCCGGAATGATTTGCGCCGAAGATGAACTTGAATTGGGAGATGATCACAGCGGAATAATGATTCTTGATGATTCATTAACTCAGGGTACACCGATTACCGAAGCATTGAATTTGAATGATGTAATTTTGGAAATTGCCATTACTCCGAACCGCCCGGATGCACTTTCTCATATTGGAGTTGCAAGAGATTTAGCTGCCTTATTTAATATTGATTTGAAAATTCCAGAGATAAAATTAGTCGAATCTCAAAAAAGTATAAGCGAATTTGCTTCCGTAGAAATTGAAGATGAGGTAAACTGTCCCAGGTATTCCACAAAAGTTTTAAGAGGGGTGACAGTTAAAGAATCCCCGGAATGGCTGAAAAAGAAATTAACAAACATAGGGCTCCGTCCAATAAATAATATAGTTGACGTAACCAATTATATTATGTATGAAACCGGTCAGCCTCTTCATGCATTTGATCTTGATAAACTTCATAGTAAAAAAATTGTTGTTAAAAGCACTAAAACTGAAACAATTTTTCTTACACTCGATTCTAAAGAAAGACACTTGCCGGCGGGAACTTTACTGATTTGTGACGGCGAAAAACCGATTGCAATTGCAGGAGTTATGGGCGGTGAGAATTCCGAGATAAGTAATTCCACCAAAAATATTTTAATTGAAAGCGCATACTTTAACACATCAAGCATTAGAAAAACTTCTAAGGCATTGGTTCTAAGCACAGATGCCTCTTATAGGTTTGAACGTGGTATCGATCCGGCAGGAACTCTTTATTCAGTAGAGCGGGCATCACAATTAATGTCTGAGTTAACAGGAGGAGAAATTGCAAAAGACTCAATAGATGTTTATCCAAAGAAAATCGAAAAGAAAATCGCTGAGCTTAGATTCAACCGGTTAGAAAAAATATTGGGCTATAATATTCCCAAAGAAAAAGTTTTTGAAATTCTTTCAAAACTTGGATTTGAAATAGTTAATAAAAACGATGAAAAAATTGACTGTAAAATCCCATCTTACCGACCCGATATTGAACGGGAAATTGACTTGATAGAAGAAATTGCAAGGATAAACGGATATGAAAATATTCCTACCGTTTCAAGAATAAATATTTCACTCGGTGAAAAAATTGATGAATCAAAGTATGCAGACGATCTAAGGAATATTGCAACCTCATTAGGTTTTTTCGAGATGATAAATAATCCGTTGCAAAGTGAAAAAACGACAGGGTTAATCGGGAATAAAATTCCTGTACTTAATCCTCAAAGTGCTGACATGGCTTTTCTAAGGACTTCTTTAATACCGGGAGCTTTAACGGTAGTTTCAAAAAACATAAATGTCGGAGAAAAGGATTTATCGCTTTTTGAAATTGGAAATGTATTTAGCAAAAGAGAATCTACCATTGAGATCCAGAATTTTGATGATTTTATGGAACAGCAGAAAATAATATTTTTGATCACGGGCAAATCTTCAAATAAAGGATGGAATTCTAAGGAAAATTTTTATGATTTGTATGATATTAAAAGTTTTGTGGAAAGCTTTTTAACCAAAATTTCGCTTGACAATGTTTTAGAGGATTCATATTATCACAGTGACGATAGATTTTTTGATTTATATTTTACGAAAAATTACATAAATAGTGTTGTAGGTATAGGGGGAAGAGTAAAAAAGGAAATTTTAAAACAGTATGATATCGGGCACTCTGTATTTTGTTTTGAGTTTGATATTGACGCTTTGAAGAAAATTCCGTTAAAACCAAAACGATATTTGGAGCCATTAAAATACCCGAAGGTATTAAGAGACTTTGCTTTTGTGTTCGATAGTTCCGTAAATTATAAAGAAGTATCAGCGTTTATAAAAATGAGTGGCTCAAAGTTATTAAAATCAGTCGTTTTGTTTGATCTTTTTGAAAATGAATCGCTTGGAGCAAATAAAAAAAGCATGGCTTTTACGCTGGAATTTTTTTCAACTGAACGGACTCTGAATGAAGAAGAAGTCGAAAAGGAATTTTTAGGATTAATAAATTCCGTTACAAGAAAATTTGATGCGAAATTAAGAGGCAATTAGCTTGGCAGAATTAACTAAATATGATTTATTAATAAATGACCTTAGTTCTCTGGAAAGTCAGGCTTCAATTCTTATAAGCAAGTTTAAGGACACTTTTGCGCGAAATATTGAATTAGAAAATTTTTTAGCTGAAACAAAAAGAGAAAATATGCTCTTGCTTCAGGAAATTACTAAATTAGAAAACGAGATTCAGAAAAAGAAAGAAAATGGGGATGCGGATTTATTTAATTCATTAACATTAAAGGAGCGAGATAACTTAAAAGTTAGATTACAAAACTTGATTTCTAAAATTGATTATCATCTTAGTTCTTAAAAATATTGTACATATGGTGGAAAAGACATAAATGACAGATAAAAAGAAGCTTAAAATAAAAATATTTGATAAAGAATATTCTTTGTTGGTTGAAAATGAAGCAATAGCTAAGGAGTTGGCTATTTATGTTAATAGAGTAATGGAAGAAACAAAAGATGAACTTCCGGATCAACCGGCACAAACTATTGCGATAATTGCCTGCTTAAATATTGCTTACGATTTGTTTTTGGAAAAAAATAAAAACCGCGAGTTTTTAATTCAGGCCTCTGATAAAGTAAAGAAGATAAAGCTTCTTCTAAATGAACCAACTATGTCTGAACCATCCTAAATTAAAGCCGCCCTGTTAGTCTCTTTAAATAGAAAAACTAACTTAACATTAGGGAGTTTGACTTTCGGCGTCTATTGCAGGCCTTGCTAAACGGTTTAACGTTTATTTGCGAAAGCAACAGAGGAAGCGAAAAGCGTTCGGGCAAGTTCCCACATTGTGATGTAATAAGGTTTTTCTTTGTTATTCTGCACTAACAGCGGCGGTTTATATTATTAAATCCCTACTATGGAGGAAAAATGAATATAGATATATTGTTTTTAATTCCAATGGCGGTAGTCCTTGTAGTATTATTCTTTTATTTGGGTTGGATGTTTAATTCACGAATCGGCAAAAAAAGTATTGTTGCTGCCGACGAAAAATCAAAACAAATAATTAGTGAAGCGCAAAAAGAAGCAAATAATATTAAACGGGAAAAATTGCTTGAGGTTAAAGATGAGTGGTATAAAAAGAAAGTTGAATTTGATATAGAGGTAAATCAGAAAAGACAAAAACATGGAAACTTAGAAAAACAGCTTAGCATCCGTGAAGAAAA
>JAJYCM010000282.1 GCA_021778375.1 Bacteroidota bacterium | reverse complement strand
GAAAGTTGCTAACGGATTTTTATATGCAACCAAACCTGAAAATGCAAAGTATGTAGGATTTTTATCGTCTGAAAAGAGTAAAAGAAGACTTAGCCAGGCAGCTCTTGAAACTCTTGCAATTATAGCATATAAGCAACCTATCACCAAACCCGAAATTGAAGCCATACGAGGTGTAAATTCGGATTATATTTTAACTACTCTGCTTGAAAAAAATCTTGTAGCAATTACCGGAAGAGCAGAATCAATTGGCAGACCTTTGCTTTATGGTACTACTGAAGAATTTCTAAAATATTTTGGTTTGAATAAATTAAGCGACTTACCGAAACCACGCGAGATTGAAGAAATAATGAAGGACGAAGATTTTTTAGAACAAAAACAGAAAATAATGATGAACCTTATAGAAGAGACAGTTGAAAATGAATCAAACGATGGACAAAACAATAACAACCAGACTGAATAAATTTATTTCAGACAGTGGAATCTGCTCAAGAAGAAAAGCAGAAGAGATGATTTTGCAGGGTAGAGTATCTGTAAATAATAAAATAATTGATAAATTATTTTACAAAGTAGATCCGGACAAAGACAAAGTGTTTTTAGACGGCGAACGAATTACTCCGAAAAGGCATTTATACTTTTTGTTAAATAAACCGATGGGTGTGATAACAACGACTGATGACGAGAAAAATCGGAAGACAGTAGTGGAGTTAATTAGAACTAAAGAAAAAATATTTCCCGTCGGAAGGCTTGATTACAATACTACCGGCGTGCTATTATTAACTAATGATGGAGATTTTTCAAACTTACTTACACATCCTAAGAATAAAGTCCCCCGTGAATATGAAGTAAGACTTGATCGCCCAATTATGGATGAGGACATAGATAAACTTCAAACAGGAGTTTTTATTGAAGGGAAACGAGGAAGATTCAATAAGATTTCTTTTACAAGCAAAAATTCAAAAAAATTCATTAATGTTATTGCAACCGAAGGGAGAAATCATTTTGTAAAAAAAATGTTCGCTGCCCTAAGTTATACGGTCGTTTCATTGAACAGAATAAGCTTTGCAGGAATAAAAGCTGATATACCGCAAGGCGCATATCGACAACTTACAAAGTTGGAAATATCGGGGGTTGTAAAAAACTATGGGCGTTAAATATTCTTTTTTTGCTCTACTAATTTTGATTTTAGCTTTCCCTGTTTTTGCACAAGAAGCTATAAACGATACTACTCCTAAATATTCCTATTCCACTTTGCAAGAATTTTGGTCGCAGATGAATGATATATTTAACGATCCGAATTTTAGCAATGCTCAATGGGGAGTTGTAATTCAATCGCTTGAAACAGGAGAATATTTTTATAAGCGAAATGAAGATAAACTCTTTATGCCAGCCTCTAACTTAAAATTGTTTACCACGGCAGCTGGGTTAATCCTTTTGGGGAGCGATTACAAATACAAGACTAATGTATGCATGAATGGAAAGATTGATGGATCTGTACTTAAAGGCGATTTAGTTATACAAGGTAGAGGCGACCCAACTATTTCAGGTAGATTTTATGACGGTAACATTTACAAAGTATTCGATGATTGGGCGGATTCCTTATCCAAATTAGGAGTTGACGAAATTACAGGAAATATTATCGGTGACGATAATTCCTTTGATGAAGTAGGGCTGGGTGCTGGTTGGAGCTGGGATTATGAAAGTGAATGGTTTGCGGCACCCTCAAGTGCAATTTCTTTTAATGACAATGTAGTTAATGTTTATGTTACTGTTAATAAAGAAAATCATTTGCCGCAGGTTTCAATCGAACCCGTAACAAAATATATAATAATATTGAATAAAGTGTCTACTGTTCCTGCTGATTCGATAACTTCAATAAACGTTTACCGGGATATGGGCACTAATGTGGTAACTGTTTACGGTACAATCAAGCAAAATTCCGATACTGTTAAAACATTTGTAACAGTTAATAACCCGACTCAGTATGCTATGGTGGTGCTTAAAGATGTATTGAAAAGAAAGGGAATTACAATCGACGGCTATCCGATTGATGTTGACGATATTTCATTACCTCTTGACTATTCAAAAATGACAAAGCTTTTTACGCAATATTCTCCACCACTAAAAGAAATTATTAAGGTAATCAACAAGAACAGCGAAAACTTTTTTGCAGAACAATTACTAAAAACTATTGGGCTAGAAACAAAAAATTTTGGTTCATCTGAAAACGGTATAAGTTCAGAAAACAAATTATTTAGAGAAATGGGAATAAATCCGGAAGGAATGAATATAGTCGACGGAAGCGGACTTTCAAGGCTAGACCTTGTAACTCCAAGACAAATTGTTACACTTTTAAGTTATATGTATAAAAGTAAATATTTTATTCCTTTTTATAACTCATTGCCGATTGCAGGAGTCGACGGAACCCTGGGGAATAGAATGCAAAACAGTAAAGCGCAGGGCAATATACGCGCGAAGACAGGATTTTTGGAGGGTGTTCGAAGCCTTTCAGGGTATGCATATACAGGTGACCATGAGCCAGTAGCTTTTTCGATAATTGTAAACAATTTTGATGTACCAGTAAAACTTGCAGAAAACATTCAAGATCTTGTTTGTCTGCGTTTAGCAAACTTTAGAAGAAAATAACCGGAGGTATTTTTGGAAAACAATATTCAACAAGATATTAATGTCCTTATTAAAAGACGCTATGAAGAACTAGAGGAACTTAAGAAAAAAGGATTTGAACCATTTGCTTATTCATATGATGTTGATTCTGACTCAGAAAAAATAAAAAACTTTTTCAAGGAGGATGAAAAACTTGTTGTCCGAATCGCAGGTAGAATAATGGCTATCCGTCGAATGGGCAAAGCTTCTTTTGCACACATTCAAGATGAAAAGGGAAAAATTCAAGTATACTTGAAAAAAGATGATATTGGTGAAAGTTATGATGCTTTTAAGTTAATGGATATAGGCGATATAATTGGCGTAGAAGGTTTTGTTTTTAAAACCAAAACTGGCGAAATCTCTCTGCATGTTTCTTCACTAAAACTTCTTTCAAAAACTTTGAGGCCAATTCCGAGTGCTAAAGAAACGGTTGATGAAAAAGGTAACAAAATCATTCACGATCAATTTGCAGATAAAGAGCTACGCTATCGGCAGCGTTATGTTGATCTAATAGTCAATCCAGAAATTAAAAATGTTTTTATTAAAAGAAGCCGCATAATTTCTTCGATGAGAAAATTCTTGGATTCAAACGGTTATCTTGAAGTCGAAACTCCGGTTCTGCAACCTTTATATGGAGGAGCCTCTGCAAGGCCTTTTATAACCCACCATAACACACTTGATACAACTTTGTATTTACGAATTGCAGATGAGCTTTATCTTAAGAGATTAATTGTCGGTGGTTTCAATGGAGTTTATGAAATATCGAAAGATTTTAGGAATGAAGGAATGGATAAGACTCATAATCCTGAATTCACAATGATGGAGCTTTATGTCCCATATAAAGACTATGAATGGATGATGAATTTTGTCGAGAATATGGTTAACAATATTTGTATAGAAGTTTTCGGAACAATTGATTTTGAATTTGATAACATCAGTATATATTTTAGTTCACCATGGAAACGAGTCTCTATGATAGAAGCTCTTAAAGATAAAACCGGTGTTGATGTTCTCAGTGTTTCTTATAATGAGCTTTCAACGATTGCAAATAAGTTGGGAATTGAGACAGATCATCTCGAAACCAAATCGCAATTAATTGACGAAATATTTAGTCAATTGGTTCAGCCGGATTTGCTTCAACCAACTTTTGTTGTCGACTATCCACTTGAACTTTCACCTCTAGCAAAAAAACACCGTACGCGGCCAGGATTGGTAGAAAG
>JAJYCM010000281.1 GCA_021778375.1 Bacteroidota bacterium | reverse complement strand
TCTGATACTTCCAAGTATTCTCCTAGAATAAACGTCTTCGATAAAGGTTAAATAATAAAAAGCATCTCCTAATCGGAAATACGTAATATCGCTGACCCAAAGATTATTTATGTCAAACACTAATAGTGGGAACATGGGATCCATTTGTCGGTCTATTTTTGCATAGCTGATACCCTCTTTTCTATCTTGGAAGAGGTTATGAAATTCAGATTTTATAATTTTGCATAGGTTTGGTGAATATCCAATAAATGAGGTCAAATAATTAACATTCGCACATGCAGGCGGAGAGCCTGCCCCGTTTACGGGAAGAAATCTCTTTTTAGACAGTTTTGAAATCTTTATCTTGGTGCGAAACAAAATAAAATATCTCTGCAATACACTCTGCCAATATGCAAGTTTTAGCGAATTAAAGATAGTTTTGAAGTACCCTAAATATTATAATGCACTTAACTGTGGTGCATAAATCGTAAAATCAATAATTGCTTTATGCTTTACGTTATCAAGCCATGCCATTTCGTCATGTGCAAATTTTATTATTTCTGGCGTGGAAAGAGACTTGAATTTTTTCAATACAGTTTCCAAGATATTTAATTCTGAACTGTTGAATAAATTCGGATTGAAAGGTTTAAGCGAAACTATTTTTTCAGTTTCTTTTTCTTTAATTATAATGAATTCATTCGTCAGATAATTTTCAGATTCCAACAAACCAAAGATTAAACCATAGTCACAAGGAACTGTACCCATAGGAAGAGCAATGTACTTACAACCGGAAATTGAGTAACCGGTATATTTAAAGCTAGCAAAGTCAGAATAAAATAGTAATTTATTAAGGCGTGTTTTCATTGATGCATTATGAATGAAGTACAAAACCATGTTTGCAAATTTTTCATAGTTTGGGACACTAAAACCGGTAAAACGGTTAGGGATAATAAAGTTGTCAAATAATATTTGTTTTAACTCTTTTTCTCTAACTTTATTTTTCAAGATTAAATCAATAAGGTTATCTAATATTCTCTTTGAATTTTTAAGAATATCCTTTTTACGCTGGATAATTTCCTTAAAGTCTACCGGATTCATAATAAGACTAAGAAGCGTAGCGGTACTGGAAGAAGGCATTTCCCCATTTTCATAAAGACGATATTGATTGGCGCCAAGTCCTAGAATTTCGGACATTTTAGCTGCTGATAAATTATATCTTTCTCTTGCAGCTATTAGCTGCTGTGGGAATGGGATAGAGTATTTTTCCCGGTACTGGTTGTATACATTATTTATATTAATATTATCGATTTCGGCTGTTGTAAATTTTTCTTTGCAATTTTTGCATGCGTAATAATATTCGAATACATCAAAATCTTCATTACGAAAAGAACTTGTTTTTTTTTCTACAAATAATTCCGATTTGCCTTCACACAAAGGGCAATTTACTGATTCCATTATAAAACCTTCTAATTAAATTTATGATTTTACTCTAAAAAGCCATAATACTCTAATTGCCGATATTTATTAAGTCACTTTACGCAAAATGTAATAATTACATAGTGCGAAAACTCCGAGGTTTTCCTAAACCTCGGAGTTTTGCGCTTCACTTCCATTATATTTGAAATTGCCTGCGTAACATGAGTTATTAAAGAAACTTTTGCTTTTCGGCTTATTATCAATTGACTTTAGCAATATATATTTGAACTATTAAAATGTCAACTAAATAGTTGAATTAATTGAATTAATATTAGAATATACAACTATTGCCGTAATTATAAGTGCCGGACTTGTAAAGGGGATTTCTCCTTCCAACAAATTCGATTGAGTCATTTGGAGAGAAATCCCATAAATATCGCAGTCTGCCATTTTTGTCACACCTTAGTCCTTTTTTTTTATATTTTACGAAAATTGTCCCCATTTCTACTAGGCTTCTGCCAAGCCTATAACAGGCATCCACCAAGCAAATAATTCTTGTCAAATTATTTCAGAAAAAAGTTTGACAAAATTGTCAAACACTAATCCTCATCTATTTGCTTGATAGGGTAAGAATCATTTACAAGCATAATAATAATTCCACATTCTTTCCAAAAAAATCATTAAAACTGAAAAGAAAAATTCAATCCGACTGGATTTATTTGAAGAGGAGGCAACGTAGCAGAAGAACTTCCGGCTGAAGGATGTTTTGAAGTGTAAACTTTTCTATAATATTTTCCTACAGTAGAGCCAATAGCATAAGACATAAATGCCGCGGCAATTGCATCTGAAAACCAATGCATCCCTCCCCTATTTACAGAAGAAACACCAAAAATAGTATAAGCAACCAGACTATATCCAGCAATTTTAATCCAGGTCTTATCGGGATAATAATTTATTAGTGATGATACAACCGCCATTGTTGTTGAAGTATGCCCCGAAGGCCATCCCCAGAACATACCTCCGCGCATAAACCCAAAACGGAAAGTCTTGCTTAAACTTTCCATATCACTGTTATGCCTCCAATCAGGATTTGGTCTGCCTGTAATAGCTTTTAGTGCTGAGTTATATATTAACTGGATCATACTTGCTTGCAGCACAGCAAATGAAGCGCCCAAAGTCTCATCATCATTTTTAATCTTACTATAGGCATATAATGATCCTCCCGCAATAAATGGCAGAAACATTCCGCTAAACACTACCGGATGTCCCCATTTACCGTATTCTTCATGTAGATTGAAATAATGCTCCACATTGTAATCAACATTTAGATTTACAAGTAATATAGTTGACGCAATTCCGGCTAGATGATAATAAATATTCTTTCCCTTAAAGCTATCAAGCATATTATTTCCAAAATTTCCAAATAGTAAAATGCTCTGTGTAGAGGGTGAAGTATAATTAGAGTTATCAGGGCTTAAATTATCGAATATCATATTATTCGGGCTAACTAATGAAGGATTGTTAGGACTAAAATTTATCTTCGTCGCAGTATGAAAATTATTAGATATAAAATAATTCAATTTCAAGGTCTGCGCATTTATCTCCCCTGATAAAACAAAAATCATTAAGCAGATAAATGACGCAAACATGATCGAACGAAAATTATACAATTTATTTCCGGATAAAATTAAGTTCTGCAAAAATAAATCATTATTGTAATAATATCGCTTCTTTAGAATTGTTTTTTTGTTCGGGCAATATTATTTAACCTCAAGGAAATAACTTTCCCGCAATTGCGGTAGTGTTTTATTGAAGAATTTGTACGTAATTCAAACAGATTATTATTAAGCTGAATAAATAATTCTCCCGTTTCTTTTAGCTTCACGAATAATCAAAGAGCTGTACTCTTTCCATTCTTCATGGGAATAATATAATATATCGACAGGTTTGTTAGTTTTTTTTTACCAGATCTCTATTAAGATTCCTAAAAACTAATTGTCTTTCATCATAATTTTTTTTCTAAAGCTTTTAGAAATAATAATAATATCAATATCGTTTCAATCCTTCAGAGAAAGATATGCAGAAGAACCGTAAATAATAATCTTATTAAGCTCTACCTTTTTTCTTCAAATGATTCTTTTATTACTCCGGCAGCTATATCAATTTTTTTTGAATCCATAATACCTTTGCATAAATTTATTTTAAGCCCTTTTCAATGGATAGATGATCCATAAAGACCGGATACAGATATCTCTTTGATTCAAGCATAGCTTTTTTAATCAATAAATCATACCTAGCTTGCTTAAGCCATTCTTCATGAGATTTATATTTTAGTTCATTCATTAGTATCAATTACAAATTTTAAAAATATAATTCAAAATAAGTAAATTTAGTACAGTAATTCTTTAATCAGTTCCTTTTTTCTGCTGTTCGTTAGTTCTTTCATATCCCGGAGTAAACATTCTCTGAGACGAAGTTCCTCCTGAGGCGGATTCGATAGCT
>JAJYCM010000280.1 GCA_021778375.1 Bacteroidota bacterium | reverse complement strand
TCCATTATTATCTTCATTCCAACTTGAGCCGTTATCTGTTGAAAGAAATACTCCGCTATGTTCAGTTCCGGCAAAAATATTATTCCCGTTGACTGCTAATGAAAGCACATTTAAATCTGTTAATCCGTTATTAACAGCATTCCAGCTTGCACCATTATCAGTTGAAAGAAATATCCCACCGCCAATTGTACCGGTAAAAACATTATTTCCGTTGTCTGTAAAAGATGTAACACTTGAATCCGTCAATCCGTTATTAATAGCATTCCAACTTGTGCCATTATCTGTTGAAAGAAATATTCCTTGACCAGATGTTCCTGCATAAAGATTACCGCCAATAACCGAAAGAGATGATACATTGCTCGGCAACCCATTATTCATTGCACTCCATCCGGTGCCGCCAAAGCTGCTGTCGGGCGTACCGTTACTATTGTAACGTGCCACTGAAAATAAATTAGTCAGAGCTGATGGCCCCTGAGATTGACCTGCTACAACTAATTTTCCATCCGGCTGAATTGCTATTGAGGTTACTACGTCAGCCGAGGAATCTCCTCCCGTAACATAATTCCTTACTGTCCCATCTATGCCGAAAGTATTATCGAGCATAGATGATTGGCTGTAAAGAAATATTGGAAATACAAAGAGCATTACGGGTAATAAAGGAAATAGTCTAAATATATTCATCTTATATTTTTCCTTTCTATCTTGTTCGGTTTGGCATATCCGCATTAGAAATTTCAGCGTTACAATGTCCATTTTCAACTGAACGAATGTACAGTTTTTATTATCTGAACTAAATTCTGTAGAATTATTCCTGCTCAAAATAAATTCAATAGTATAGAAATTTTATTTAGGATAATTCGATAGGAGCAACGTCCCACATTTCATCCCCCCTTCTTGATTCACTTATTACAATTTAATATGTTTGTTAAAGTCAAACATTAGTTCTTTTTCTCTGCATCTTATTATTTCATAATTGATAACTGCTAATTCTTCAAAACCAGTCAAATAAGAGAAAGCAAATCAAAACAAATTTCACAAAAGATTTGAATGCACTCTGAATGCGTCACAACAAGCCTTCTAATAGCCGTATCATGTGCATATCTCACACCCTGACCTCAATTACACTCATAATCAAATCATTTAGTAAGAAGGAAGAAGTGTGACTTAGGCACATTCCGAATCTGCTGGAAAGCAGTGACAACTATCAGGATAGTCACTTAAACCTTTGCTTTTTCCCTGAACTTATAGTAAAGTGTTAATATTGGAGTAATAATGGAAAATTGGAGCAATGGAAACCCCATGGTAGGTACTTTAATAATTTACTTTGGTTGATTTTTTTATTGCTTCAGCGCGTGATTTTACGTGCAGCTTACCGTAAATATTATGTACGTGAAACCGGACTGTATGTGCACTTAAAAAGAGCTTTTCTGCTATTGCTTTGTAGGTATGACCTTCTATTAATCCATCCAAAACTTCGATCTCACGGGAAGAAAGCTTTGCTGTTACGCTATCATCTTTAGGCTGCCGGAAGTAGCTAAGAACTTTTCTTGCAATTTCACTTGACATCGGTGCCCCACCGTGATAAGCATCCCCGATTGCTTCCAATAATTTTTCAGATGAACTACTTTTCAAAATATATCCAACTGCTCCGGCTCTTATGGATTGAAATATTTTGTCTTCATCACTGTAAACTGTCAACATTAATATTTGAATTCCGGGGTACAAATCTTTAATTATCCTAACACATTCGATTCCGGACCTATCCGGAAGCCCGATATCCATTAGGATCACATTAGGCGGATTTGATTCTATATTTTTTATTGTATCGTCGCAGTTCTTCCATGTTGCAGAACAAATAAAATTTGCCGAATGGTTTATTATCCAGCATAAAGAACGCCTTAATTCTTCGTCGTCGTCAACTACAGCAATACGTATTTTTTCATTATCGAATGATTCCGTGGATATAGAATTCCTTTCCATTTATGCTTACCATATATTATTATTTTGTATTATATAAAAAAGTAATATTTATTTTATTTAATAACAACCGGACAAATGTACTGTTTGAACATCATGAAATAATTTACCTTGGAATAGAAAGATAAATTGCAGTACCTGTCCCTGGAGATGATTTTATTACAATTATTCCGTTAACTTTAGATGCCCGGTTTTGCATATTAGCAAGCCCATTCCCTTCTGCATTTTTGCCAACTTCAAAGCCGCATCCGTTATCTTTAATAGATAAATGAATTACTCTTTTATCCGCATCGATTTTAATTTCTGCTTCAGTACAGTGAGAATGCTTTACGATATTAGTCAGAGTTTCTTTTGTTATTAATAAAATACTTCTTAAAATTTCCGGTGAGTGTGAAGCCGTTAGAATAATTTTCTCAACTGATTCAGAAGATTCAAAAGTTAACGATATGCCCAAATTGTCGCAAACTTCGTGTGAGTAAGCTTTAATCTTCTGAATAAGGCTAATAATTGAATCGTGTTTTGGATTGATAGACCAAACAACATCGCCCATCGCTTCTACTAATTCGCGAGCGATACTCCCTACTCTATGTAAAGAAGGTGCAATCTCTAATTCTCTGAGATTATTTTCTTCTACATTACCTATATTCGATACTGTTTGCTTACTTATTATCTCAGAAAGAAATGCGATACGGGTCAAACCTGAACCGATTTCATCATGTAAATCAGTAGCAATCCGCGAACGGATACGCTCTATTTCGACTATCCTTTTGATTCTGAACTTTAGAAGAATAAAAGCAATACTTCCTATTAGCAATAGTGAGAAAATAATGAACCACCATTCACGCCAAAACGGAGGAATTATTGTAAATGAAAGAATCGCTGGTTTAACGGAGGCCTCACCTTCATCATTTATTGCTTTAACTTCAAACGTATAAACTCCCGGGTCAAGGTGCGCATAAGTCACCGCGTGTTGATCTGAAGGAGAACTCCACTGATCGTCTAATCCTTCCAAACGATATTGATAGGCTATATCCTTTCCATCTTTCAAACTAATGCCGTCATAATTCAAATTTATATTATTCTGATTATAAGAAAGGAAAATTGATTTACCTGCAGATTTCTCGATACCATTGACAAAGAGATGTGAAATATAAACCGGTGCAGGAACTGAATGAGTGGAAGAATTAAGATCAAGAATTTTCAATCCGGATAATGCATAAGCCCAGCATACATTTCCTGTAGTAACTCCACAGGAGAAAATTGTCGATCCAATTTGCCAATTATACCTATTAAGCGGAGTAAAGTTATTTTGTACTATATCCATTAAACCGGATTCAGTACCGAGCCAAATTCTTCCTGAATCATCCTTTGCTTCAGCCCAAATTGCATTACTGAGTAAACCTGATTGAACATCAAGTATTTTTTCAACTTTTATAGAGATATCATTATCATTCTTAGAATTAGATTTACTATCAACTTTCAATTTTTCATTTAACCTAATAACTGCAATACCGCTATACCGTGTACCAATCCACAACCTTCCCAGATCATCTTCTAAAATTGCCCGGACAGAATTACCGGGTAAACCATCCTTTTTAGTAAAAGTAACTATCCTGCCATTCATCAAATCATTAGAAGTAAGTACACCCAATCCATTCATAAATCCGCCAAACCAAATATTACCTTTAGAATCTTCATATATAGCCCGGACAGAATTGCCAGGTAACCCGTCCTTCTTTGAGTATAATTTAACAAATGATCTATTTAATCGGGTATTTACCAAAGCGACACCAAGGTCATCAAGACTAATCCAGAGATAACCTCTATCATCAACAAAAAAACAGAGAACATTTGCATTAGGAAAATCGATTCCCTTTCTGACAACACTAACTAATTTTAAGGAAGAGGGATAATTTTGATTCTTATA
>JAJYCM010000279.1 GCA_021778375.1 Bacteroidota bacterium | reverse complement strand
TATATTCAAAGTGCTTTTGCACTTCTGTGTGTTTGGATTGGAATACAATTTTATCTTTTTACAAGCTTCCTAGAATCGAATGGAACAGCCCCATTTTATAACCGCCCCCCGGGAGTTGATGGATTTTTACCTATTAGCTCGATGATGAGTTTTTACTATTTCATTTCTACCGGCCAAATAATTCATTCGCATCCTGCAGGCTTATTCATTTTTGCTGCTATTGTTTTGCTTTCTCTTGTTTTCGGAAAAGCATTTTGCAGTTGGCTCTGTCCCGTGGGATTTCTCTCTGAGTTAATTGGTGATTTTGGCGAGAAAATATTTAAAGGAAAAATTAAAATCCCTAAATGGCTAGATTATCCGCTTAGAAGCTTAAAATATCTAATGCTTGGATTTTTGTTCTATGCCGTTTTTGCGTTAATGGATATTATCGCAGTTAGGGCATTTCTTGAAAGCCCATATAATCAGGTAGCGGATTTGAAAATGTATTATTTCTTTGCGGATATTTCAAGAACATCTTTGATCATTCTGGCTTCACTTTTCATATTATCAATCATTATTAGAAACTTTTGGTGCCGGTATCTTTGTCCCTATGGCGCACTGCTTGGGCTTGTTTCATTTTTAAGTCCGCATAAGATTAAGCGCAATCCGGCAAGTTGTATTGACTGTGGATTATGCGCTAAAGCTTGTCCGGCTAAAATAAAAGTCGATAAAGTAATCACCGTTGTGTCTGATGAATGTAATTCCTGTCTAAGCTGTCTTGATGCTTGTCCTGTTGCTGATACTCTTGATCTGAAATCAATATATACAAAAAAGAAAATTTCTAAAGTTACTGTAGCAATAAGTGTCGTACTAATCTTTATGGCAGCAACAGGAATTGGAATGGTTACCGGAAATTGGCAAAACGATATTACTAGACAGGAGTATTTGGTTCATTACAAAATGATGGATAGCTATGGACATCCGACAGGTACCGCGGCTGTACAGGAGTTTAAAGAAAAATCGAATAAGAATGAGTTATTAAATAAAAATAAACCAGCGCAATATAATATTCGCGAAAAGTAAAATTAAATTTCGAAATAGGAGTATAAAAATAAAAATGAATAATAATAAAAGTATTACATTATCTCAATTAGTGAAAAATAATGTTCATGCAGCAGAAGTATTGGAAAAATATCATCTCGATTTCTGTTGCAACGGAAACCGTCTCTTCGATGAAGCGTGCAAAGCAAAAGGCTTGAACTATGATGCTATTCTCTCTGAAATTGAAACTAAAAATAGTAATACTAAAAATCAAGAGTTGAAATTTAATCAGTGGGAATTAGATTTTCTGGTAGATTATATCATCAACAATCATCACCTATATATTAAGCAAAACGGGACGGTTATAAATGCTCACATCGATAAGGTAGCTTCCGTTCACGGGAAAAATCACCCTGAAACAATTGAAGTTGCAAAATTGTTTTCCATTATTCATAAGGACTTAAAACAGCATATGATGAAAGAGGAGATGATTCTTTTTCCTTATATTAAATATCTTGGAAAAGTAAAAAACGGAGCAGCATCGTTTGAAGCTCCTTATTTCAGTACGATTGTTAATCCAATTAATATGATGGAAGCCGAACATCAAACCGCCGGAGATGTTTCAGCTCAGATAAGAGCGCTTACTAGTAATTATGCTCTTCCACCCGAAGCCTGTAATACTTATCAAATTTCTTTCGGAGAATTAAATGAGTTTGAGCTTGACCTTCACAGGCATGTTCATTTAGAAAACAATATTTTGTTTCCAAAAGCAATTGAGTTGGAGAAGGAAATATTTGATAGGTAGTATATTCTTAATTGTTTATTGGAGAGAAATTTTAGTTTACTAAACGCTTGAAATGTTTTCAAGTTTAAGTCTAAATTCAAGTTTAAGAACTGGTTAAGGTATCATATTGTTTAGCAGAAAATGTTTACCTTTTTTATTAGGCAGTAATAAGATAACTTTGATAAAAAATTTATATTCACTTTATTACATCAAGGTTATATGGCGGAGCATAAAAGTCTTCATTCAATTTCACACGATCATTTCCATAGTATGCTGGTAACCCAAATCATCAGAAAAGATAGCTCTGCTGCTAATGATTTTATTAAAAATATTGACGACAAGGTTAATTATACTATCCATTTCTATGACCAAGAGCTAGTAAACCATTTTTATCTCGAAGAGCAAATCCTGCTACCTTTATTAAAAGGTATTTCCAAAGAAATAGATGAAATGTCGAATAGGCTTGTTGATGAACATATCTTTGTAACTGAATTAGTTGATGAGCTTAAATTCAAAATTGATCTTGAAAACAAACTTGACAGAATATCAAAGGTTCTTGAAGCACATATCCAGTTTGAAGAAAGAGTGTTTTTCCCTAAAATACAGGAGACTTTAAGCGAAGAAGAGCTTACCGCTCTTGCCCATAAGCTTCACGAAAACGGTTATGAGAATATTTATAAGTACTAAATTTTAGATTTATTATCTGCAAATTTTCTTTTGTTTATACCCTCCGTGTATTTATTTTTAACAATAAAAAAATCATTATGAATGAAATAATTCTAAATATTTATTTAATAATAAATAACGGTTATGTCGTAGGGTTTCGCGCTGTCGGTTACGAGAAAGAAGGCGGTGATGATAATAAAATTAGTTTTCTGAAAAGTAAAGTAGAAGATGATTTTTCAAAAGCATTTCACTTTGATGCTCCTGTAAATAAAAAGGGTAAGTTTATGAAGTATCCAAAATTTGCTAAGCTTGAAAAACAAGGGATGCAATATCAATTATTTGAAGAGATATTTGAAAAATTTGAAGTGCCGCAGAATCCTTTAGTTTGCGTTACTCCTGTCGTCGATGGAAAAATCCTTGCCGGAGCTTAATACGTATGGGTTCTAATTTTATAAGCTTAGTTAAATTGACAACAGAAACTATCTCCGGTTTTATGATAAATTTTTATGGAGCGATGAATGAAAAAGTTGGTAATATTTTTTTTAATCTTTTACACTTTATTTACTATGGGAGAATCTAAACTCGAATTTGCTGGGAACATAAAATCGCATAATATCTCTGGAGACACAATATCGTTTGTATTGAACAACGCTTTGCTTAATGTTTATGTTGTTGACAATAATATAATACGGTTTCGATATACCGAGGATAACGAATTTTCCAAGGCTCCTTCTTATGCAGTAATAAATAGCGCTTTAAGAAAAGTAAATTTTACTTTTACTGATAAAGGCGAATATTTCCTTTTATCTACTAAAGAATTAAATGTTGAAATTTCAAAGAATCCATGCCGCATTTCTATATACGACAGCAAGATGAATTTGATAAATGAAGATGAAAAAAGCTTTGGGGTTAGTTTTGATCAAGGCAAAGTAAAATGTTATAAAAAGTTATTTAATGATGAAAGTTTTTTTGGCTTGGGAGAAAAAACAGGCGGCTTGAATAAAAAAGGATCGCAATACACAATGTGGAATACGGATCATCCCGCTTATGATAATACTTGGGACCCGCTTTACGTTTCAATTCCTTTCTTCATCGGCGTTAGGAATACTAAAGCTTACGGCATTTTTCTCGATAATACTTACAAATCATATTTTAATATGGGCGCAAGTAATAACCGGTTTTACTGGTTCGGTGCCGACTGTGGAGAAATGAATTATTATTTCATTTACGGTCCGGAAATAAAGAAGGTTATTTCTTCCTACACTGAGCTTACCGGCCGGATGCAACTTCCGCCAATATGGGCTCTTGGCTATCAACAAAGTAAATGGAGTTATTACCCGGAATCAACTGTCAAAAGAACTGCTAAAACCTTTAGGGAAGAAAAAATTCCCTGCGATGTAATTTATCTTGATATAGATTATATGAATGGCTACCGCGTATTTACATGGAATAAAAAACGGTTC
>JAJYCM010000278.1 GCA_021778375.1 Bacteroidota bacterium | reverse complement strand
AAATATTTAGATAATTTATTAATTGTTAAAGACTCTGGTATTCACGGTAAGGGCTTATTCTCAACTGTTGATATAGCAGAAGGAAGCAAAATATTTGTGATCGAGGGAGAGGCAATTTCGGAAGAAGAATGCATCAAAAGAGAAGCTGACGGCAACGTTTATATTTTTTGGAATGAATCTAATTACATAGATACTTCTATGACGAATAAGATTAAGTATATTAATCATAATTGTGATTGCAATTGTGACGTTCTTGAAAATGATGAAGAGAGTTTGATGCTTGTAGCATACCGGGATATTAAAGCCGGAGAAGAGTTAACGATTGATTATGGTTACGAAGAAATCTACGAGCTTTGCCAGTGCAATATTTGCGCATAAAGATAAGTTTTGTTTAAACAATTTTGCATAAAACTTCATTTGATGGGCACAACGCTGGTGATTTTTATAGCAGTATATGTTCTCTTAACTTTTGATTAGCCGGTACTAATATTATTACCTTTATTCGGATACGGATTTGCTTGGATGGGGCATTTTGTATTTGAAAAGAACCGCCCGGCTACGTTTCAATATCCTTTGTATAGTCTTCGCGGAGAATTTGAGATGTTTAAGGATATATTGATTGGAAAGATTAAGTTGTAAAGTCTATGGATCAAGTTTAATCATAAAGTTGAGAGGTGGGGATCTATTTGGGTTGGTACTGACTATTCTTTTAAGGAGATTTTAAGGTTCTTCTTAGCTTTATTTAATCTTTGATAAATATGTTTGGGAAAAAAATTAAGGAGAAGAAAATGTTTGACATTTCACATATTCACCCGATGATCGTCCACTTCCCTATCGCGTTATTAATTTTCGGATTTTTAGCAGATTTGATAAGCGTAGTATTTAAGAAAGCTTTTTTTGGGAAAGCCGGACTATATTTATTAATTTTTGGAACTTTAGGAGTAATAGCCGCATACGTCAGCGGGAACATTGCAGGAGATGGTTTGACTGAAGCAGGGCCATTAAAAAACGCGATTGAGTTTCATCAAAGTGCGGCGTTAATTTCGCTTTGGATTATGGTTCTAACTTCAATTGTAAGAATCGGATTTATCATGATGAAAAAATATGAAGGGGCTTTTAAGTGGGTAGCACTTTTATTATTCTTTGCAGGGGTTTTATCAATTGCAAGGACAGGATATTACGGCGGAGAGCTTGTGTTTAAGCATGCTGCCGGAGTTCAATTTAATTTGGGAAATTCGCTTAATTCAAATGAGCTTGAAAATAATTCCGGTTCAACGGAAAATAAGGCAGAATAAATCATGAATATATATTAAATGCGAATTCTAATAGTAGAAGATGAGAAAGGGATTTCGAATTTTCTGAAAGATGGTTTGGGAGAAGAATCATTTGCAGTTGATGTAGCAGCAGACGGGAACAAAGGATTGGAGCTAAGCACAGTAAACGATTATGATTTGATCCTTCTTGATTGGATGATACCGGGAATCAGTGGGATAGAATTATGCCGTCAAATCAGGAAATCAAATTCTTTTGTTCCGATTATTTTTTTAACAGCTAAAGATACGGTTTCTGATACTGTGTTTGGGCTTGAAGCAGGTGCGAATGATTATATCAAAAAGCCATTTAAGTTTGAAGAATTACTCGCAAGGATAAGAGTCCAACTAAGGACAAAAGAGGGAGAGCAAACTATTTTAAAGCTCGGTAATGTTGAAATGAATTTAGAAACCCACCAAGTATTCTCGAAGTTAAGGGAAGTGATGTTAACACAGAAAGAATTTTCCCTTCTTGAATACCTTATAAGGAATAAAGGGAAAGTTTGTACACGCACAAGAATAATTGAGCACGTTTGGGACATGCACTTTGATTCCGATACTTCCGTCATTGATGTATATATAAATTTTCTCCGGAAGAAATTAGATGACGGAAGAGAAAGTAGCTTTATACATACTATAAGAGGCGTTGGTTATGTTGCACGAGAGGAATAATGCAGCTTAATCTAAGGAACCGGATCACCATCTATTATTTGGCAACAACCGGTATTTTAATAGGGATACTTTTCATTGTTATATACATATCAGTTCGAGAGACTGCATACCGTCATATGGATGAAGACCTTGACGCTGAATCGAATGAAATAGAACGGAACCTAGTTGTATTGAACGACCAGTTTATTATAGCCACTACATTTGAATGGAATGAACGGGAACATGGTCAGATAGAAGTCAATCCTGTTTTTATTCAAATTGTAGACGGCACCGGTAAACTGATAAAGAAAACAGGTAATTTATTAAATGGGAAATTAAGCTTCGATTCAAGAATAAAGCGAGAGACTTATTTTAACACTTCCCTTTCAGGATCACCGACAAGGCAAGTTCAGCTTCCTATTAAGAATCCAGCCGGAATAACTTTAGGCTATATAATAATAGCGATGCCATTGGAAGAATCTGCCATAGTACTTCAAAACTTATTTATCATATTGATAACAACATACTGGTTAGTGCTATTAGTATTATTTTATACTACAAGATTTATTGCAGGAAAGAGCATCTCACCGATAAACAAGGTTATTTCAACAGCAGAAAGAATAACCAAGGAAAATCTTGATGAAAGAATTGAATTGCCGAATCATAAAGATGAAATTTACAAATTAACTTCAACCATTAATAGACTTTTGGACAGGCTTGAAGATGCAGTGCTACGCGAGAAGCAATTTACTTCAGACGCTTCGCATGAATTGCGGACGCCTCTTTCAATCATAAAGGGCACATTGGAAGTTTTAGTGAGGAAGCCTCGGACGGTGGGACAATACGAAGAGAAAATTAATTATTGCATTAACGAAGTGGACAGAATGTCTACTATTGTTGATCAGCTTTTAATGCTTGCACGATATGAAAGCGGCAAGGTAACGCCGGTAATAAGCAAGATAGACATTCATGAAGTGTTAAAAGCAGTTTTGGCAAGATTGAATTTCTTGATTGAAGAGAAAAAAATAGTCATTAACTATACTTCGGGGGAAGCAGTCTTTGTTTTAGCTGATTATTCAATGCTGGATATAATTTTGGAGAACCTTATTTCAAACTCAATTAAATACTCTTTTGATGGAAAGCAAATTGATATAGAAGTTAAAAACGCGAGTGGTGAAATTTCAATTGTAATAAAAGATTACGGGATAGGAATTGAGCGGGAGCATATAGAAAAGATATTCGACAGATTTTACAGAGCAGATGGATCAAGAAATTCAGAAATAACCGGGAACGGCTTAGGGTTGGCCATAGTTAAAAGATTAGCTGACTTGCAAAACATATCTCTTTCCGTAAAAAGTGAAACTTCCAAAGGCACTTCATTCCAGATAATTTTTCCATAAATGATCTCTTTATTTAGTTCAAAATAATTTTAAGCAATTTTTAAGAAATCTTTAACTATTGCTTTAGGAATGGGGGATTATTTTATCAACATAAATATTATTTTAAAACTTATAGGAGAATAATAATGAAACTCAGAACAGTTCTTTCAAGCCTGCTGGCTATTATATTGATTACACAGTTTAGCTTTGGCGCAGAAAAATTTTCTAAGACAACCACAATTCAAAACATAAAGGCTGCAATTACCGGGGAGACAACTGCAAGCGCCAAGTATGCAGCATATTCTAAGCAAGCAAAAAAAGAAGGGTTGGCAAAAATTGCATTGCTGTTTGAAGCGGCATCAAAGTCGGAAAACATACATGCGAACAATCACCGAGCTGTGTTAGAACAGCTTGGTGAGAAAATGGATAAGATTATGCCGACGTATGAAGTAAAATCCACAAAAGAAAACTTGGAGGATGCAGTTAAAGGAGAATCGTACGAAGTAGCTACAATGTATCCGGATTTTATTAAAGCGGCAAATGATGAGGGTGTAAATATTGCTATGATCTCTTTCAACTATGCTTTCCAGACTGAAAAGAAACACA
>JAJYCM010000277.1 GCA_021778375.1 Bacteroidota bacterium | reverse complement strand
GCGGCAGGTATAAAAAAGTAATGGTGATTGGCGCAGATAAAATGACTTCGATTGTTGATTATACTGACCGTAATAATTGTATATTATTTGGAGATGCTGCTGCGGCAGTTTTGCTCGAACCTACCGAAGATGAAAACCTTGGAATGCAGGATTCTCTCCTAAAAGTAGATGGTTCCGGCAAAGATGCCCTTTATATGTTAGGCGGAGGAAGCCTAAACCCGCCGACTCATGAAACTGTCGATAAGAAAATGCATTATCTTTACCAGGATGGAAAGGCAGTGTTCAAAGTTGCGGTAAAGGGTATGGCAGATATTTCCTATGATATAATGCAAAAGAATAATTTAACTTCGGACGACATTGCTTATCTTGTACCTCACCAGGCAAATTTAAGAATTATTGCGGCGACTGCAGAACGTATGGGCATAAGCAAAGATAAAGTAATGATTAATATAGACCGATACGGGAATACAACTGCTGCTACAATTCCACTTTGCCTTGTGGAATACTATCGCAATGGGAAAATTAAAAAAGGCGATAAACTAATTTTGTCTGCCTTTGGCGCAGGCTACACATGGGGTGCGATTTATTTAGTTTGGGCTATTTAATAATGTTGATGAAAAATTTTATTTATGTCTAAAAAAGCTTTTCTCTTTCCAGGACAAGGTTCGCAGTATGTTGGAATGGCGAAAGATCTTTTCGAAAATTCCGTTGAAGCAAAGGAGATGATTAGAACTGCCGACGATGCTCTCGGTATAAATCTCTCTTATATTTTATTTAATGGTCCCGAAGCTCAATTAAAGCAAACTGAATTTACGCAGCCGGCAATATTTCTTCATAGTGTTATTTTAGCAAGTTTAATTAGAACGCTTAATGTTGATGCTGCTGCGGGACATTCGCTTGGCGAATATTCTGCTTTGGTTGCTGCAGGTTCAATTCAATTTTATGATGCAGTGAAGTTAGTTAGAACCCGCGGAATAGCGATGCAAAAAGCCGGTATTGAATTCCCCGGAACTATGGCGGCAATAATCGGACTAGACATGCAAGCAGTTTCTGATTCTTGCTCGGAAGCCTCTACGGAAGGAGTTGTGCAATGCGCAAATTTTAATTCGCCTGGTCAAATTGTAATTTCGGGTTCAGTTAGCGGCGTAAAAAAAGCTATGGAAATTTGCAAATCTAAGGGAGCAAAATTAGTTAAAGAACTTATCGTTAGCGGCGCTTTTCATTCTTCACTGATGGAATCTGCTCAAATTGAATTTCTTAATGAGTTAAACAACACTTACATTTACGACGCGCGTTTTCCGGTTTATGCAAATGTTACTGCCAAACCTGTTACTAAAAATGATGAAATAAAGAAATTACTTTTTGAACAATTAACTTCACCAGTTCGTTGGGAGGAAACAATTGTGAATATGGTAAGCGACGGAATAGATGAATTTTACGAAATCGGACCCGGTAAAGTTTTACAAGGATTGGTAAAAAGAATTAATCCGGATATTAAATGTTTCGGTATTGATAAATTTGTAGATGTGGAGAAATATATTTGAGCAGCGCAGTATTTACTAAAGAAATTAATGGAATAAAGATTGATCCGTTGATCTTTACCTTTAGATTTAGTTGCCAATGTAACGGAGAATGCTGTTATTATGGTGTCTACGCTGACTCGACAGAACATCAGGATTTGTTAAACATTAAAGATAAGATAATCCCTTTCATGGATGATAGCCAAACTACCGATGTTAGTAAATGGTTTGAGTCACCCGTAGAGGATAAGGATTTTACCTCGGGAATCGCTGTGGGAACAGAGTTGCATAATAACAAATGTGTTTTCTTAGATAAAATAGGGTTGTGCTCTTTACAAAAACTTGCCATTAGCGAAAACGAACACAAGTGGAAATATAAACCGATTTATTGCATATTATTTCCTTTAACAATTTTTGAAGGTTCGTTGACTATCGATGATGGGCATTTAGACAGGTTAAAAGTCTGCAATAGAAACCCGGTTCAGGATATTTCTATTTATGAGGCCTGCCGTGAAGAATTAATTCACTATTTTGGCGATAAAGGATTTGCAGAACTTGAAGAATACAGAAAGCAATATTTGAATTCGGAAAATTCGAGTGAAGTAACATGAAGCTAAGCGGAAAAAATGCAATAGTAACCGGAGGAACACGGGGGATTGGTCGTGCAATCGTTCTTGAACTCGCTTCTTTAGGTTGCAACGTGGTTTTTACTTTTCAAAATTCTGAAGAAGCTGCTAAATTACTCGAAGCTGAATCACAAAAATTTGGCGTAAAAATCTTAGGATTTAAGGCCGACGCATCCTCTTATGCCGAAGCAGAAAAAACAGTAAGTTTTGCTTTGGAAAATTTAGGCGGATTAGATATTTTAGTGAATAATGCAGGCATAACTAAAGACAATTTGCTTCTAAGAATGTCCGAAGCTGATTTTGATAAAGTTATTTCCTCAAATCTTAAAAGCGTTTTTAATTACACCAAAGTATCTCTTAAAACTATGTTGGGTAAACGGTATGGCAAGATTATAAATATTTCTTCGGTTGTGGCTTTAACCGGAAATCCCGGGCAGGCAAATTATGTTGCTGCAAAATCCGGTATAATCGGTTTTACTAAATCTACAGCAAAAGAATTAGCATCAAGAAACATCAATGTTAATGCGGTGGCGCCAGGATACATTTCAACTGATATGACTGAAAAATTGAACGAACAACAAAGAGAGATGATATTGTCTCAAATTCCCATTAAAAAAATCGGAACTCCTGAAGATGTTGCAAAGGTCGTTTCATTTTTAGCATCATCAGATTCTGATTATATTACAGGTCAAGTAATTTCAGTTGACGGCGGAATGGTAATGTGAAAAAGAATTATAAAACAATAACAATCAATCATTAATTAAATTAGGAGATACAAATGGACGTTGAAGCTAAAGTTAAAGAAATAATTATCGACAAATTAGGTGTAGAAGAATCTCAAATCACACCTGAAGCTTCATTTACAAATGATTTAGGCGCCGATTCACTTGACATAGTTGAATTGGTCATGGGTTTTGAAAGCGCTTTCTCTGTATCAATACCCGATGAAGACGCTGAAAAAATCGGTACGGTAGGAGATGCAGTTAGATATTTAAAAGAAAAATTGGGTAAGTAATTTATAGAGTCGGGGATATACTTTCTCGACTTTTATTTTTACTCATCTAAACCTAATTCATCGCAAAAAAAATTTGGGAGACCAATATGACTAAACGAAGAGTAGTTGTTACCGGTATGGGAGCAATTACTCCTATTGGTATTGGAATAAACGAATATTGGGATGGATTAGTCTCAGGCAAAAATGGCGTTGGACCAATCACAAAATTTGATGCTTCAAATTTCGAGACGCGGTTTGCTGCTGAAGTAAAAAATTTTAATCCTGAAAATTACATCGATAAAAAAAGCGTTAAGAGAATGGACCCATTTACTCATTACGCTATTGCTACAAGTGAAATGGCTTTAATTGATTCGGAAATGAATCTTGAAAAAGTTAATAAAGAAAGATTCGGAGTAATTTTCGGAAGCGGTATTGGTGGTATGGATACCCTACAACAACAATACTGGAATTTTTTTGAAGCAAAAAATCCACGTGTTATTAGCCCTTTCTTCGTTACCATGATGATCCCTGATATGGCATCGGGACAAATCTCAATTAAATTTGGACTGAAAGGTCCTAATTATGCAACAACATCAGCATGTGCAACAGCTTCGCATGCAATCTCAGATGCTTTTATTTTGATACAACGCGGAAGCGCTGATCTGATGATTTGTGGTGGATCCGAAGCAGCTATTACAGAAATGGGTGTTGGTGGTTTTAATGCAATGAAAGCATTATCCAGGTGGAACGATAGGTATCTTGAAGCTTCAAGACCTTTTGATAAAGACAGAAACGGTTTTGTAATGGGA
>JAJYCM010000276.1 GCA_021778375.1 Bacteroidota bacterium | reverse complement strand
AAACGGTACATCTTTTCCCATACAATTTTCTTTAATGAGTGAAATAATAAAAACCGAAGCCGTAGTTTTAAGCAAACTAAACTACGGCGATACAAGTTATATCATTTCTCTTTATACAAAAGAGTTGGGGAAAATTTCTGCAATCGTCAAAGGAGCAAGAAGTCCTAAATCTAAATTGGGGTTAATAACCGATCCGGTAAATCATCTTCAAGTAGTACTCTATAAAAAAGATACACGTGAACTTCAAATAATTTCAAGTGCAGATTTGCTTTCAAATTTTACGGAGCTGAAGAGTGACTTTGACAAGCTCAAATATTCTCAGGCGATTATTGAGCTCGTAAAAAAATTAACCGCTGAACATGAAACCAACTCAAGGCTCTTTCATGGAATTGTTAGAATCCTGGAGCTATTAAATTCATCGGATGAAAAACCGAATATTTTGTTCGGGAGGTTTTTTCTTTTCTTCATTGAAGAACTGGGATATGAAATGTCTCTAGAAAGATGTTCTGTATGCGGTAGATCAATTGAGCCGGATGCAGGGGTTTCATTTAATTTCGGGACGGGTATTTTGTGTCACGTCTGCCGGAAAGAAAAAGCGGAATCTTATATATTTACACCGGAACTTTTTAACTACCTGTATTGTCTAAAAAGCAGAAAAAAAATTGAAGTAAAAGAAAAACTTGCGGATAAAGCAATTTCATTCTTGGAAAATTATTTAAGGTATCATATTCCTGATTTCAAAGGAATTCAATCATTACAAATTTATAATTAAGAGGTTAATTGAAGATTTTTACCAATGCAATAATAATAATGCAGAGTTAATAATTAAAAAATTTAAACGGAGAAAATAAAATGAAATCTAAAAGCTTTTGGAGTGCAATTGCTTTAATAGCTGTGGGGATTGTATTTGGTGCAATCTTAGTGTCGGGATTTAGTTTAGTCCGACCAAGTTATGCCGATATAAGTCTTGGAGCTCCTAATGCACCAGTAAATCTTGACGCCGATGCTTCGTCATTCAGTAAAGCATTTATTGAAGTAGCAAAAAATGTGACGCCTGAAATTGTCCAAATAACCGTTGTTGCAAAGGCGGAACAAAATCCTCACGGAAATTTCTTTTTCTTTCCCTTCCAGAATATGCCTAAAGAAGAAGAGGGTTCGGGAAGTGGAATTATAATATCCCCGGACGGATACATAGTAACAAACAATCACGTTGTTAAAAATGCAACTTCGGTTAAAGTAACTTTATCTGATAAAAGAAATTTTACAGCAAAAGTTATTGGCACGGATCCTTTGACAGATTTAGCTGTTATAAAGATAGATGCTCATAATTTGCCGGCAGCATACCTCGGTGATTCGGACAATCTCAAAGTCGGACAATGGGTAATGGCTATCGGAAATCCTTTAATGTTAACCTCTACGGTAACTGCCGGAATTGTTAGTGCGCTCGGCAGAGGACGATTAGGTTTAATAAATAATAAATATGGTGTAGAAGATTACATCCAAACAGATGCTGTAATTAATCCTGGAAACAGCGGCGGTGCCCTGGTAGATCTTTCAGGCGCTGTTATTGGTGTGAATTCTGCTATCGCAACAAGCGGGACCGATAGCTTTATCGGTTATGGTTTTGCTATCCCTATCAATATTGTTAAATCTGTCGCAAAAGATTTAATAGCACATGGAAAGGTTGACAGAGGTTATATCGGCGTAGAAATTGGCGATGTGGACGATGCAATGGCTAAGTCTTTAGGAATGAATAAACCACAGGGCGTCATTATTCAAGGAATTGTTCCCGGTGGAGCCGCTTCTAAGGTCGACATTAAACCAGGCGACGTGATCCTGAAGATCGATGGGAAAGATGTTGACAAAGCTAATGACCTTCAAAGTATTATTGCTTCAAAAACTGCCGGAACGACTGTCCATCTTTCTCTTTTCCGTGATGGAAAAGACATTGAAAGAGATGTTGTCCTAAAAGAAAAAGATGAGGAAAGCAGCAACAAACCGGCTTCTGATAACAATTCTTCGAGCAATGATAATGAAAAGAAATCGGTAACGAAACTTGATAACGTTGGACTAACCGTTAGAGATTTAACTTCGCAGGAAAAAACCGATTATAAAATCGGCAATGGAGTAATGATTACTAATGTAGATCAATACGGTGCTGCGCAAGATCAAGGACTTTTCCAGGGAGTTGTAATTGTGGAAGCGAACAGAGAAAAAGTTACTAACGCCCAGCAATTCAAAAAAATATTAGATAGTAAAAAAGGTTCTGCTGTATTGCTAAAGGTTGTGGATTCCAAAGGCAATAGTCGTTTTGTCGGATTAGACATCCCCAAATAATCCTGAATAAATAATTCCCAAAAACGCCCGGTTATTCGGGCGTTTTTTTTATATTTGCATTAAAATAATTTTAGGTAAATTCATGATAAGATTTCTTACCGCGGGTGAATCACACGGAAAAGCTTTAACAACAATCGTTGAAGGATTCCCTTCCAACATCAAAATTACAAATGATTATCTTAATTTCCATTTAAAGAGAAGGCAAGCCGGTTATGGTAGAGGCTTGCGTATGAAAATTGAAACGGATACGGCTGAAATATTATCCGGTATTAGATTCCAAAAAACATTGGGCTCGCCGGTTTCTTTATTGATTAAAAACCGTGATTGGGAAAATTGGACCGAAAAGATGACGCCGGATAAAAGAAAATCTGAAGTTGAAAAAATTACTATCCCGCGCCCCGGTCATGCTGATTTAGTCGGAGTTTCAAAATATAATTTTGATGATATTCGAAACTCAATTGAAAGATCAAGCGCGCGGGAAACTGCCGCAAGAGTTGCAGCAGCTTCAATAGCAAGAAGATTTTTAGAAGAGTTCGGTATCTCTATCGGAAGTTTTGTCGAAAGTATCGGCGGCATTTATCCAAAACAAAATTTTGCTTCAAACCTTTTTAATAACAACTTGTCGAAAAATTTTAGTGGATGGAGTTTATCTGAAAAGGCAGATAAAAGTGATGTGAGAGTTCTTGATGAAGATCATGAAAAACTAATCATCAACAGAATTAAATTAGCAAAAAAAAGAGGCGATACTTTAGGCGGAACCTTTTATGTTGTTGCTACGGGCGTGCCGCTGGGACTTGGCAGCTTTGTCCATTACGATACCAAGCTTGATGCGGAGTTAGCGCATTCTGTTATGTCTATTAATGCTGTAAAGGCAGTGTCTATCGGCACCGGTTTTGAAGCAGCAGAAAAATTTGGTTCAGAGTCACATGACGAAATTATTAAAAGAGGTGATGTGATTACAAGAAAGACAAACTGGGCTGGTGGAATTGAAGGGGGAACGTCAACGGGGCTTCCCATTATTTTACGAGCGGCAATGAAGCCGATTGCTACTCTAATGAGTCCGATTGAAAGTATTGATTTGAAAACTATGAAAACTGTAGATGCAAGACGAGAGAGGAGCGATTTTGTGGCGGTTCCTGCATGTGCTGTTATAGCCGAATCAATGGTAGCCTGGAGTCTAGCTAAATTCTTTTTAGAGAAATTCGGAGGTGATTCGCTGGAAGAAACAAAAGATAATTTTAATACTTACACTAAAAAATTATTTAACCGTGTCCGGAGAAATTTTAAAGGATAAAGAATATTATGCTTGTTGTAAAAAAATTTGTTTTCAACATTTTCTCGGAAAATACATTTATTATTTGGGATGAAAAAACAAAAGAATGTGCCATAATTGACGCCGGCTGTTCCGATAAAAGGGAAGAAGAAGAAATTGAAAACTATTTGAATAAAAATGAATTGACCGTTAAATATCTTATTAACACACATTGCCATATCGATCATGTAATTGGAAGCAAATTTGTTAAAGAAAAATTTAACCCTCAGTATTTAATTCCAGAAAAAGATTTATCGATGCTTGAAAGAGCAGAAGTTCAAGCTGCAGCATTTGGCTTGAAAATAG
>JAJYCM010000275.1 GCA_021778375.1 Bacteroidota bacterium | reverse complement strand
AAGGAAAAGAGAAAGAATACAAGGTATTGTACAAAACAAAACAACTAACACTATTCTAACATTTACCTTGATACCCCGTCCGCTTGCGGCGGGGAGGTTCATTGCAAAAATTCAAGAAGGTTTTGCACAAAGGTTCAGTATGCACAATTCAGGTCCAGTAGTAAATATATTATTGTTGATGATAATTCTTATCAGTGCTGCTAAAGCTTCCCCACAAGATTCGGTGGATGTTATTGATACAACACTTCTTCCAAATAGCCAGGTCAATATTAATAAAACTATCGAATTACAGAGCTCTGAGAATGAAGATGTAGGCATTAGTGGACTAGTTGTAGATGAAACATTTTCAAAAGTTGGCCATGATTTTTACGATTTGTTTTATTCAAACTGGGAGCCACCCAAAAATGTTAAAGATTATTCAATAACAATTACTGAAAAACCATTACCTCAGCTTGGGACACAAATTACAATTATTGTAAATGATAGTCCCGTTTATCAAAGGTTCGTTCAGCCAAGGTCTGAAATAATCAAAGAGATGGCGCATCAAGGTCTGGTGATATCGTATTCTTACCTTGAGAATTATGACCAAATACAAAAGGAATTACAAGGGAAAGACATGCAAGGAACGGGAATTTTTTAGTAGAGATAAATTTAAGAAAGGAAGCAATGAAAAAAATAAAATATTGTATTTCTATAATTCTACTGCTTATAATTTTTACGGGTTATAAAGGTTTAGCACAGCAGTTTGTTTACACACCAATCAATCCGAATTTCGGGGGAAGTTCGTTTAACGGTGCATGGATGTTAGCAGAAGCGCAGGTTGAAAATAATAAAACTGCACCAGGTTCTGTCAATAGTTATAACCCCTATGGCGCTAATACGCTTCAAAATTTTCAGCAGTCATTAAATCAGCAGGTTTTAAGCCAACTATCGCAAAAAATAATTACTTCAGCTTTCGGCGAAAGCGCTCTGACCAAAGGTCATTATCAATTAGGAAATTATCTTATTGATATCAATCCCTCATCTGATGGCCTTCATGTAAATATTCAGGATAATTCAAACGGTAGTCAAACAACAATTGTAGTTCCATATTATTAATTAAAGAGAAAATTAATGCGGAATATGCAAATAAAAATAGTCCCCTTTATTGCACTAATGTTTTTTTTGTTCTTTGAAGGTTGTGCGAGCTATGAGCCTCTAAAAACTGCGCCGCCGTCAATTGGAATTCCAACAACAGCAGAAAAGGAGCTGACTTCATTGCCGGCACCTAAAGAACCGATAGTCGCAGCGGTTTATAAGTTCAGGGACCAAACTGGGCAATATAAACTTACGGCAACCGGGAATAGTTTTTCAACGTCTGTTACTCAAGGAGCAACTTCTATCTTAATAAAAGCGCTAGAAGACTCCGGATGGTTTCTACCGATTGAAAGAGAAGGTCTTTCTGATTTGTTGAACGAAAGAAAGATTATTCGTTCCAGCCGGGAAAATTATTTGGGTAATGACGGTAAAAAGCTGCCTGATCTTCCACCTTTGCTCTATGCCGGGGTTATGCTTGAGGGAGGTATAATTTCATATGATACAGATGTTCTTACAGGCGGCGCAGGCGTTAAATATCTTGGCGCTACTGCTTCCGGGCAATATAGAGAAGATAAAGTAACGGTTTATTTAAGGGCGGTCTCAACTCAAAATGGAAGGATTTTGAAAACAGTATATACTACAAAAACAATATTATCTCAAATGGTTGACGTTGGACTCTTTAAGTTTATCGATTACCAAAGTCTTCTTGAAGTAGAAACTGGTTATACGTACAACGAACCCGTAGATCTTTGTGTTACAGAAGCAATTCAGAAAGCGGTGGAGAGCCTTATAATTGAAGGAATTCAGGACAACTTGTGGCAGCTCAAAGATCCCAAAGAAATACAGTCTCCGGTCATTAAAAATTTTACACAGGAACAGATACAAAGTCACAAAATCGATAATCTAGGAAATCCGGTTGTCGAAAAACGTTCAATGCTTGGGCTTGTTCTTAATATAGGGGGGCAGCAATATGTAGGCGATTATGCAAATTCTTTCACTAAAATGTTAGGCAGTGTAGGCCTTAGATATAATTTTAATGATCAATGGGCATTTGGGGCTGACTTTAGGCGCGGAAGTATGGGAGCAGAAGATGCCTTTGATAAGACTTTTAATTCGTTTGAATTAAGCTCCTATTACAATCTAATCCCCCAGTATAAATTTACACCGTATTTAAAGCTTGGCGGAGAATTGATTTTTAATACTACTAGTGGAGAAAAATATTTGAATAATTCCACAACAAATAGTTCTGCTCATAAAATTTTGTACTCAATTGTTTCAGGTATTGGTGTTGAATATTCATTTGGCTGGTTTTTAAGCTTGAATGTTGAAATGAACAATCACTATGTGTTTAGTGATATGCTGGACGGATTAAAGCACGGGAATTTAAATGACTATTTCTGGGGCGCAAATGTCGGAGTGACGGTTTATTTTGTTAAATAACTTATTTATTAATTAAAATTCCTTGAAAGGAGGGAATGTGTAAGGCACTAATAATAAATACATTACAGTATCCGGTGGAGTTGTATTGTATTTAAAACTGGCAGCGCTAGGGAACTTTCTTTACAACTATTGTAAAGAAAGTGTGTGGCCCGCTAACGCCGCCAAAAATTTACGGATTTTGTTTTCAATTACTAAAAATCTTTAGTAAATATCTGCAAAATCCTTCTAAAGTTCCACTGAGTGTTTTATGCCGATAAAACTGTGTTTAAAAATAAGTGAATTATATCGCGGTTTAATTGGCGGTTTTTAACTAACTATTTTTAAAATATTAACGGAGAAAAACAATGAAAAAGTTGTTTGTTTCTTTAGTTGCAATTTTATTTGCAGCTACATTTAGTTTAGCACAAAATACTTCTACTGTTACTTCTAATGGTATCAATAATATAGCTCAAACAACACAAACTGCAGGTACTGGTGCCGATAATAATAATGCAGTAATAACACAAAGTGGAAGCAGTAATACAGCTAATCAAACTCAATATCAGCAACCGGGGATCACGGCTCCACAAAACGTTACTATTATGCAAACGGGGGATGGTAATAACGCAACTCAATTGCAGGGATTTGGTTATACTGGATACAACGATGCAACAATTACCCAATCAAGTAACTCAAACATAGGTTACCAGTCACAAAACGGTTATAATATGACTGCTACTATTTCTCAAAGCATTGGTGATGGTAATAATGCCTCACAAACTCAAGGTGGATCACATCAAACTGCAAGTGCTGCACAGGTTGGAGAATCAAATTATGCTATTCAAAATCAGAACGGTCTTAATAATACTGCTACAATCTTATCTACAGGAAACAATAATTATGCGAGCCAGGTACAAAATGGTGGAACCTGGAATAGTCCTCCGACATATTTAGGTGGACATACTGCAATTACAACTCAAAGTGGTGATGGAAATGCATCCTATCAAAACCAAAATGGAACGCAAGCTGATTATGCATCAACCGACCAGAACGGCAATTCAAATTTTGCTACAATTACACAGAATGGAAGCTCAAACGGTGCTGGTTACTGGAAAAGCCAAGGCAATCCCACAATTGCTCAAGTTGGAAATGGAAATTCAGCTACTTTTAGCCAAGTTGGAAATTCTAACAATGAAATTATTTACCAGGATGGTAATAGCAATACAGCAATATTAGACCAAACTGGAGATTATGGTTTTGGTTACATGGAGCAGAAATGGAATGGTGCTTCTAATAATTATGCAAAAGTAACTTCAAATGGTAATTCTAATCAGCATTATACAGTTCAGACTTATGGTAACAGTAATGTGATCAACACAACCCAAACTGGAAATAGTGATATTTCATTTACTGGTCAATATGTGGGTAATAATAATTGGGCAAACACAATTCAAACCGGTGATGGAAATAATTCT
>JAJYCM010000274.1 GCA_021778375.1 Bacteroidota bacterium | reverse complement strand
ATTTTGAGGCTTCTCCTTTTTTGAAAACCTCAAGTTAATTCCCTTTTTACTGACATTTCTACTTTGCTGAATTCATGACATTCTTAATTTGCTATTACAGCTTACTCCTGCCTTGTGTTTATACAATTCCAACTCTCAATTAAAATAATTATATTTAATTGATATATGTACTAATTTTATAATTGATCCTTTCATTAAATTGAAAAAAGTGAAAACACAAAAAAATATAGAAATTGATCCAAGTTTAAATGATGGACATTACAACCTTCAATCTATCCTTGACCTTACCGATGCAATATTTTTAGTGATTACTAATGATGGTAATGTAACCCTCATTAATAAAGGCGGCTGCGATTTACTCGGTTATTCGCGGGAAGAAATCGTTGGGAAAAACTGGATAGAAAATATCGTTCCTAAAGTTCATCAAGATAAGCTAAAAGAATATTTGCAAAAATTGTTTGGTGAAGAAGGCGAAATTGTTTCAAATTTTGAAAACCCTGTCATTACTAAATCCGGCAAAGAGATCTTTGTCTATTGGCGTAACTCCCTAATCAAAGATGAAAAAGGAAATACCGTTGCACTCCTAAGTTCCGGCTTAGATATATCCGAAAGAAAAAGAACGGATAAAATTCAACAAACTATCTCTCAAATCCTTCAAGCTTCTAACACCGACAGTGATTTAATTGACTTTTTTAGATTCATTCACGCATCCGTCGGCGAATTAATGCCTGCGGAAAATTTTTATATCGCCCTTCATGATAAGGACGCTAACATAATTACCTTTCCCTATTTTGTCGATCAGGTTGATAAAGTTGCCCCACCAAAACGGTTGGGAAGGGGATTGACAGAATATGTCCTTAGAAACGGAAAGTCAATTTTAGTCAATAGTCAAAAAGATGAAGAACTTGTCCAAAAAGGTGAAGTTGAAATGGTCGGCTCGCCGACCAGCATCTGGCTCGGCATTCCCCTAAAAATTCAGAACGCTACTATCGGTGTTCTCGTCGTGCAGGACTACAATAACCCCTCTACTTACAGCTTAAAAGAACAAGAAATTCTTGAGGTTATTTCATTTGCTATCTCCAGAGCTATTGAAAGAAAAAGAGTCGAACAAGAAAAGAGCGCTCTAATAGAAGAACTGCGCGAGATGAACGCTTCAAAAGATAAACTTATTGCACTTATCTCCCACGACCTTCGAAGTCCGTTTAATTCACTTCTCGGATTTTCAGAAATTCTTAATTCGGAATACGAAACCTTAACACACGATGAAATTCAGGAATATTTAAAAGTAATTTACGAATCGTCAAAAAATTTATTTAATATGACGAATAACCTTCTCCAGTTTTCGCGTATTCAAATGGGAAGGGTTGAATACAATCCATCTAAGCTAAACCTTGCTAAAATGATTAGAAACGCCCTGAATATGTTGAAAGGTAACGCAATCAAAAAGCAAATCAATCTAATGCTAAACGTAGAAAATGATATAATTGTAAATGCCGACGAAGATATGCTAAACTCCATTATGCAAAATTTAGTTTCCAACGCCATTAAATTTACTCCGAAAGGTGGCGACGTTAAAATTAGTGCAAAGAAAATTCCTTCAACTAACCAACAAAAGGAAATTGAAATTGCAGTTCAAGACAGCGGCATTGGCATATCCAAATCTGATATAGAAATGATTTTTAATAACTCTATTCATTCTACTCCAGGCACAGATAAAGAATATGGTACAGGACTCGGACTGCTTCTTGTAAAAGAATTTGTAGAAAAAAACGGCGGTAAACTAATTATAACTAGCAAACTGAACGCCGGCAGCAACTTCAACTTCCGCCTCTCCGAAGCTAATTAACGTTCGACACGAAGAATTGTTTATATCTACTGTCATTCCGTATTCAGTGGCAGATCAATCCGGAATCTCTCCACTTGCATAGCAGTTTGATTCTGACTTTCGTCCGAATGACAATAAGAATACTATTTGAAACAAAAGCTATCCATTCTCCATTTCCCTTGAGTTTTATCCAAAATGCATCCAGCTGGCGGATTGCGGTTTGGCGTCCTATAGTCTTTATCACAAAAAATTGTTTCATCTAATTAAAAATTTTATATTTTTGCGTCGTTTCCAAAAAGTAATTGTACAAACCGAAAGGATTATAGAATGAGGCATCTGAAAATTCATTTAACAATAAAAGTAATTCTAATAATTTTTCTTTTAAGCATTCCTCAATTAATCTATTCACAAAAAAAATCATCTGAAAAATTTGATATTACATCCGGACTAAAATTTAGAAATATCGGTCCCGCTATTGGCGGAGGTCGAGTTGCATCGGTAGTAGGAATACCGGGTAAACCGAACATCTATTATATCGGCGCTGCCGGTGGAGGAGTGTTTAAAACCACTGACGGAGGATTTTCATGGAAACCTATTTTTGAAAAAGAACCGGTATCTTCAATTGGTGTAATTGCATTAGCTCCTTCAAATCCAAATATGGTTTGGGTCGGAACCGGTGAATCAAATATTCGCAATGATGTTCTTAATGGAAAAGGTGTTTATTACTCTCCTGATGCCGGCGCTACCTGGAAGTTTATGGGGTTGAAAGATGCCGGGCAAATTTCTCAGATAGTTATTGATCCAACTGATCCTAAAATAGTCTTTGTCGCTGCGCTTGGACATCCGTGGGCGCCCAACAAAGAGCGCGGTCTGTACAAAACAATTGACGGGGGGAAGACATGGAAGAAAGTTCTTTTCATAAATGATACAACTGGAATTTCGGATGTAGTAATGCAACCAGGAAATCCGGAGGTCATGCTTGCTGCTGCATGGCAAGTTGTTCGCTATCCCTGGGCGCTGGAGGATGGCGGCATCGGAAGCGGGATCTATCAATCTAAAGACGGCGGCGATACTTGGACTAAAATCTCTGCCGGACTCCCCAAAGGATTGCTCGGAAGAATTTCTTTTGCAACTTCTCTTTCTAATCCGGAACATGTTTATGCTCTGATTGAATCTAAAAAAGGAGTGCTCTGGGACTCGCATGACTTTGGCGATCATTGGATGTTGGTAAGTAATAATCATGAATTAAATGTCCGTCCTTTTTATTTTTCAAAGATGGAAGTCGCTCCCAACGATGATGAAAAAATTTATTTCTTATCATTTTTAATTACTGTTTCCAATAACGGCGGCAAGACAGTTACATCGATAAATAAAGGAATTCACGTTGATCATCATGCAATATGGATCGATCCAAAAAATCCAGAAAGAATAATCGAAGGCAATGACGGAGGTGTTTATCTTTCTATGAACGCAGGAGATTCTTGGAATTTTTTAAATAATATTCCAATCGAACAATTTTATCAGGTTGCTTTAGATACTTCTTATGCATACAACCTTGGAGGCGGTCTTCAGGATAATAATGCCTGGTACGGTCCTTCAAGGAATTTAAATGGCGGAAGTGTGGATGGCTCCGGTTGGTTTATTGTTGCCGGCGGCGATGGTGAATATGTTGTGCCTGCTCCCAGCGACCCTTCAATTGTTTATGCTGAAGCACAAGATGGTTACCTTCAAAGACTAAATACCAAAACAGGTATCACTCACCAAATCCGCCCTTACTTTTTTGATGCTCCGGATAAGAAACCGCATCAACTAAAATATCGTTTTAATTGGACAACACCGATTGCTGTCTCCTCATCCGATGCAAATGAAGTCTTTCTAGGCGCAAATGTTTTATTCAAAACAACCAACGGTGGAGAAAATTGGAGCGTCATTAGCCCGGACTTAACTCGCGACGATAAATCTAAACAGGTTATTAGCGGCGGACCAATCAATCATGATATTAGCGGTGCCGAAACTTTTGGAACTATTTTATCAATCGGACTTTCAGATATAAACTCAAAGGTTATTTGGATCGGTACCGATGATGGGCAGGTGCAGGTTACAAGTAACGGTGGTAAGAGTTGGACTAACGTATCAAAAAATATCCCCAATCTTCCCGCGTGGGGA
>JAJYCM010000273.1 GCA_021778375.1 Bacteroidota bacterium | reverse complement strand
CCTGACAACGATGGATTTGAAGATTTTACTACAATTAATTATAACCTTACTCAAATAATTTCTCAAATAAGAATAAAAATTTTCGATAGCCGCGGTAGACTTGTTAGAACTTTGGTGAATAACCAGGTAAGCGGCTCAAATGGCTCGGTTATTTTTAACGGTCTTGACGATGCCGGAAATCCCTTGCGAATCGGAATTTATATAGTTTTCCTTGAAGCGCTTAATGAAAACTTTGGAACGGTTGAAAATCTTAAAACGGTTGTTGTAATTGCAAGAAAGCTCCGTTAAGCGATGAACTTGAAAAATCCGCCAAAATAAAATTAGGCGGCTTTTTTATTTGTTTCTTAAGGTAGCATATTTTCGCGAGTCGGCTGACCAAGCAATTGAATATTCTATCGCTTGCAAAACATTATCCACAGAGGCTACTACTTCCCACATTTTTCCGTTTCTTTCATCCATAAATCTTTCTTTGATGGATCTATCAAGCAAAGCTAAACACGGATCAAAAAAATTCTTTGTGTTGACCAAAATTATCGGGCTCAAATATAAACCGAGTCTTTTTAAAGTAATTACTTCAAATAATTCTTCTAATGTTCCCGAGCCACCGGGTAAAACAATTGTAGCATCTGTCCCCTCAATCATCATTTCCTTCCTTTCACTTAACGAATCAACAATTTTTAACTCGGTAAGTTTATCGCTCCCCCATTCCAAGTCGAACATGAATTTTGGAATTATACCATAGACATTTCCTCCTTTTGATAATGCACCGTCTGCAAGCCTTCCCATACAACCTGCTGTGCCTCCGCCATAGACAAGGTCTATAGAATTATCTGCAAGAATTTCCCCAAGCTTAAATGCAGAATCTAAAAAAACATTATCCGACAAGTCGCTTGAAGCGCAAAACGCACAAACTTTTTTTATATTTTTTTTCACACCTACCTTTAAGTTATATTTTAATCAAAAGAAGATTATTTTACAGTTCAATTTATAAAAAATTTGGAAGCATTTACAATAAAAAAATATTTTGGAATAAATCTCATGATATTATTAATTGTTGCCTTGATAATCTTTATATTCAATTTGCCTTTTGGTTATTGGCGTTCTAATGTGAAGAAATTTTCACTACAATGGGCATTGGCTATTCACTTGCCGGTCCCTTTTGTAGTTGCCTTACGTTTAATCTCAGGGATCGGATTCGCATTTATTACATATCCTGTTTTAGTATCTGCTTTCTTTTTTGGACAATTTATTGGCGGTAAGTTAAATATGATTTTAAAAAATAATGAAGTCCAGCCGTTAACTTCTTGCCTTCCATGTGATTTAATCAAAAGCTTCGTCTTAACACAAAGGAAAAAATAGCGAATGGAATTTTTATTTCTGTGGATTACTGACTTATGCAGCTTTTTTTATAAATTGATTAGTAAAATATTTTCTAATTAGAAAAAATGATAGAAATAAATAACCTTCACAAAAGTTTCGGAAATAACAAAGTTTTGAAAGGTGTTAATCTAACGATTAATAAAGGAGAAACTTTAGTCATTATAGGAAGAAGCGGTTGTGGAAAAAGTGTCCTAATAAAACATATTGTCGGTTTGCTTCAACCTGACAGCGGTTTTGTTAGGGTTGAAGATCAGATCGTAAGCGAACTTAGCGTTAAAAGCCTCTACCTCCTAAGAAAAAAATTCGGATTTCTCTTTCAAGGTGCTGCTCTTTTTGATTCAATGACTGTAAGCGAAAATGTATCTCTTCCTTTAGACGAGTCTGAATCCGGATTCTCTACTGCTGAAATTGATAAAATTGTAAATGAAAAATTAGAACTTGTGGGATTGACCGGCATGAACAAGCTAAAACCCGCTGAGCTTTCCGGCGGAATGAAAAAACGTGTTGGGCTTGCAAGAGCGTTGGTGACAAATCCTGAATATATTTTATACGACGAACCTACTACAGGGCTTGACCCAATTATGTCTGATTCTATCGATGGTTTGATTAAAGAATTAAGCGATAAAATATCAGTAACATCGGTCGTTGTGACGCATGATATGTATAGCGTAAAAAATGTTGCGGACAAAGTCGCAATAATGCACGAAGGCATTATCTACTTTACGGGAACGCCTCTGGAGCTGTTAAACTCGGAAGACGAAGTAATCGTAGACTTCATTAAAAGAACAAACGTATAAAGTAAATCCCACCGAAATTATTTAAGATTAAAATATTAAATCAGACTGTTTCAAAGTATCGTGGACAATTCGTAAATTTATAGTGAAGTTAAAAACTTTTCTTATAGGTAGACAATGAATGAAAATACTTCCATCGTACAGATGATTCAATTAATGTTAGCCCCGGGTATTATGATTTCCGCTTGCGGATTGCTTTTACTCGGAATGAATAATAAATATTCATTAGTAGTAAACAGAATCCGGCTTTTAAATGAAGAAAGACGAAAAATTTCAAAAAATATTAATGATAAAGAATTTAATTACCACGAAAATATTCGGCTCGAAAGTCTTTCAATGCAGATTTCTGCGCTTGATTTAAGAGTTCGCCTTGTCAGAAATGCAGTTTTGTCCTACACTGTTGCAGTTGCTTTTTTCGTTTTGACATCTCTATCCATCGGACTTCAATATACTAGCAGTATTCAGAATATAAATCACCTTATAACATTTCTTTTCCTCGCGGGGATGGTGCTAGTCCTTGCCGGTGTAATTTTCGCAGCTTATGAAACTATTAGAGGCTACGAAATTGTTCACCTCGATGTAAGAATTGATGAGTAGCGTATTCCACGATGATCACGCAAGAATTTTCAGGAGCTGATTTTTTAAGAGATCCGGAGCAGATGTTATCCCTTTATGCTCGAGGTGCCTTCCCTATGGCGGATGAAGACGGGGCAGTGGATTGGTATTTTCCAAAAATCCGAACAATAATATCTCCGGATAAATACAACATTCCCCGCTCATTTAGAAAAAGTATTTCTCAACTAAATTTCGAAGTTAGGATTGATACTCAATTTCTATCCGTTGTTAGAGCTTGCACTGATAGAAGTGAAACCTGGATTTCTGAAGAAATTATTGAAGCATATTTACGACTCGAAAAATTAGGGCATGTCCATACTGTCGAAACCTGGAGCAATAATTATTTAGTTGGTGGTTTATATGGCATTACTTACCATGGAGCCTTTTTTGGAGAATCAATGTTTTCCCGTGTTTCTCAAGCATCAAAGTTTGCTTTGATGAAATTATTAGAACATCTTAATGAAAAAAAATTCATCCTACTTGATGTTCAATTTATGACAGAGCATCTTAGAATGTTTGGAGCAAAAGAAATAACCTTTGAAGAATACAACAGCTTACTGCAAAAATCTTACAATCAAGATTGCCGCTTTTAACCTCTAAGAAGCATCAACTGTTTCTGTGGTTTTGAAATAAACTCACAGCCGTTCTTTGTAACAAATACTTCTTCCTCTATTGTTGAAGTTCCGTAATTTTTTACGTAGAGCCGGGGCTCAATAGTATATACTTGGCTTTCTTCAACGGGTAGAAAAGGAGTAGTGCCGTATTTTTCCCATCTCGGAAGTAGTCCTCCACCCCCGTCATGTGCTTCTCTCCCAACCTGGTGTCCAAGCCCGTGCGGAAATTCTTCATAACCTTGTCCGGTAATATAGCTGCGAGCAATATCGTCCATCTCGCAGCCTTTAACTCCAGGCTTCAAATTATCCGCAACTTTTTGAATTGCATCACGGATTACACCAAAACCCTTCTCAACTTCTGCGGGAGCCTTATCTTCATCATCCCTTAATACATACCATGTTCGTTGAAGGTCAGAACAATAACCATGATACTTTATCCCGAAGTCAACATTTACCAAATGTCCCTTTTCTACCTTCCTATTTGTCGGCCCGGCGTGTGCGCTAGTTGCTTCTGGCCCGGTAAACACGGATGGACAATGATCCTCTTCCCACGATAATCCGAAGCCTCTTTCTTTCGCCACATCTTTTATC
>JAJYCM010000272.1 GCA_021778375.1 Bacteroidota bacterium | reverse complement strand
TTATAAAAAAATACACTGATGTCCGGTAAAACTACAAAATACCAGTTATTGTAAAAAAAAAATATTAATAATCAACGACATACAAATGGTTATTTTCAATTTTTCAAAGTAAGCCTATTAAAATAAGTTATACTGTAGCCTTTCCTCATGGATTTTTTGCCAATCTTTATCTGGGTTTTCAAGAAATCTGATTAGGTGAATGTAATTGAAGAGGTGAATTTTACAAAAACTCACAAGATTTGAAAAAGCCCATGCCCTTTTAAGTTGTTTTTGAATCACGATCATTAATAAATTGGCAATTAAGGCACAGTATATTTGTATTTTAATCGCATTTTCGTTGTCTCCCAGGAAATATTTTAAAGGGAAGTTTTGCTTCAATTGTTTAAACAGAAGTTCAATTTGCCAGCGTAGCTTGTAAATTGCCGATACTAAGTCTGCTCGCATTTCAAATAGATTAGTAAGAAATTCGAATTCACGTTTTAGGGTCCTGTCGTAAAAACGTATTTTGCGAAGCCCCAATTTACTTGCGTTGGAGCTTTCTTTGACCTCTAGCTCAATTATCTGATCTTCCAGAACACCTGAATGGATGTGTTCTTCAATTTCATTGTCTTGAACTATTTGATAGACTGCGTTGTCTTTTATCCGTGTTACAAAGCCGGTTTGGTTATCACAAAACTTCTTAAATGCTTTGTAATCATTATACCCCTTGTCGAAAACATAGATGGTATTGGAATCCATTTTTAACTTGTCCATTAAAACATGGTCATTCTTTGCTGCTTCGGTAAACCATACTAATTTGGGTAACGCCTCGTCAACATTGATTACGGTATGGACTTTTATTCCTCCTTTCTTTTTTCCGTCTGCTGGATTGCGTCCAACACATTTTAAAATATCCTTGAAAAGACTTATGGTTGTGCTGTCGAAAATCTCAATTTGTTTATTAATGACATCTTTAATCCGGCTGTCCGAGAAAACGTTCCCGTATTGGACAAGTAGTTTGTTGTAAATGTTCCCAAAGACCTCGCTGCTCCGTTTTTGGTTGGCATCGGATAATGTACTTCTCTTGGGGATATGGGTAAGTTGGAAATGCTTTGTCTTGCCTGATAAACCAAGCATTGCCCCTGACACTTCACGTAAAGAAGTGCATTTGGCAAAGGCACAAAAAAGCATACTTATTAAATGGTCTTTGGTGGTGAATTTCTTGACATATCGGTCCGAATTCAACGCCTTGCTTGATCCTGAGATGATCTGGGGATCGATTAAGGAAATTAGCTGTCCGAAAACCGAATTCCCGTAAAAGTGTGTACTTTTATCCATTGTAGTTAAAGTTTGTGGTAAAACAAAACTACAAAGAAGAGCTATGAAGGCAAAATGCTTTCTAGCTCTTTAAATTTTATCCCGGACAACAGTGTTTCTATTTAAATAATTCCCCTTACTTAGTCTTAGAAGCAAAAAAAGCAGGAACATATTTTGTGCTACCAGACAGAAAATTTGATGATAGACCATATGCTTTTGGGATTTTAGGGGAAGAATGCCCAGAAGCAAAAAAGGCATTGCAACAAGCAATTGGTTATGCATCAACTTTAGGAGCCAGTTATGTTGGTATTTCTAATGGACACCAATGGTTATTTACTTTGGCATATGTACATGGTCAACCTATCGACCAACGACTTATTTATGTATTTAATTCATACAATATTATTGAAAAGAGATTTTCTGTATTTTGTGACTGCTTTTCAATGATTGGATTGCACAATAATAATGTTAGGAAAAATTTATTAAATACTTTAAAACATCCTGCGCCCGCAAAATTATCTACCAAAATTGCTGGATATCCAATACCTTCAACTAGAAATGTATATCAAAATGAACTGACCTATATTTTAGACTTTGTATGGCAATCAATTTTGCAAGATGAAGGTACATTTAATTTTATTGGACAATGCTACGTAAATCCTCATTCTCATGAAGATATTATAATGCTTGTAAAAGAAATAATTGAACGAAGAAAAAATGAAGATAACATATTGATTGAATATGAAATTGAAGGTTCTAATCGATTACCATTCCAGATTGCAAATATTCCATCTGAAAAACCTATTGCAATTCTTGGTGAGGTTGGTAGAGGGAAAACATCTTTCTTAAAATATCTAAGATATGTATCCGCAAAAGAAGCCCTTAAAAATTATATTCAAATTGAAATAGATTTTCTCGACAGACCAGATAATCATCAAGATATTGGAGACTTTGTTTATAATGAAATAGAGTTACAGTTGCTTGAAAATTATCAAATTGAGATATATGATGATAATTTTGTTAGAGGTGTATTACATTCTGATATAATTAAGTTAAAAAAGACACCGAGAGGGAAATATCTGTCAGACAATAAAGAAGAATATGAAAAATATGAATTGCAAGAAATTGAACGTTTGCTTTCCGATAAACATTTATATTTTACAAAATTAATTCATCATTTAAAAAGAGGAAGAGGGCATTCAATCGCGCTATTTTTTGATAATCTTGATAGAAGATCACCTGAGATACAAGAAAATGCATATTTAAAAGCATCATCTATTGCTCGTGATTGGTCATGTTTAGTTTTTATTTGTCTAAGACCTTCCACATTTTATATTTCCCAGAAAAAAGGTGTTTTGGATTCCATAGCTCCTATTACATTCACTATTGGACAACCGGATTTGGCTTTAGTACTTAAAAGACGCTTTTCATATGCAAAGAAAATTGCCGAAGGAGAGCACATTAGTGAAAATGTTACTAAAAGTGTACCATCTAGAAATGTTATTTTTTATTTGCCCAGTGTTTCCAAGTTTTTTGATTCTTGCGAATTTTCCGCCACAAAAAGGAATAGCATTATACCGATGTTAGAAGATATTTCAAATGGTAATATCAGGAGGCTATTAGATTTTGTGAAGAAAATTATTTGCAGTGGTCATTTAGATACCAAAAAAATCGTTGATATAATAGATAAACAAGGTTATTATCATATTCCAGATTTTGAAGGTATTAAAGCGTTGCTATTTGGTGATTATATGCAATACGATCCTAGGGTGTCTCCATTTATAAATTTATTTGATATTCAAAACTCTGAACCGACAGAACATTTTATTAGAATTGCAACTCTAAATTTTCTTTCAAAAGTATCGTCAAGCTCATCAGCATTCGGATATGTTAAAAAAAATGATTTAGTCAATTACTTGTCCTCATTAGATTTTACATATGTTTTAATTGATGAAACTATCAAGTACTTAATGGATAATCAATGTATTAGAAATCAAGTTGAGAATCTTTTAGAGATTAAAGACATTGAAAAAGTGAAACTTACGACGCTAGGGAAGTATCATTTATTTTCTATATCAAAACAATTTCAATATGTTGATTCTATAATAATTGACACTCCAATTTTAGATGAAGAAATTAGAAAGGTTATTTCTATGGATGTTGATATTAATTCACGTTTAAATAGGACAGGATTATTTATAAATTATTTAGATTCTTGTGTTTTGTCTGTCAAAGATGTTGAAATTCAAAATTTATGGAAGGAAATATCTAAGGCAGTAATTGAAAATATGAATGACATAAAGAAGAAAGTAAATACCGAATAAAAAACAGCCAGTGCATAACATGCAATAAATGCTATCCCCCGCTAAGCGGCATTTGCAATGCCGCTTGGAACAATGTTGATTTTGTAAATCAAACTAAACGGAATTTGAAATTCAGGTTGGAACACAGGTGTTTTGTAAATTGAATAAGCTGTTAACTGCTATTATAATTGGAGCCATGAACCTATATAAAAAACTTATAATTTATTTGGTTATAATTTTATCCAGCCAGTTGGCCTCTGCTCAGTATTTAACAAAGAGGCAAGTAGAATGGGCGAAGATTGAAAGTGCAGTGCCGGATACAATTAAATTGAAATATGTAAGTAAATTAATTGGGAATGAGTTTGCTGATGATAAATATCCATCGGATTACACGCAAT
>JAJYCM010000023.1 GCA_021778375.1 Bacteroidota bacterium | reverse complement strand
CTGTTATAAGTATTACTTAAGCAGCATCATTTTCTTTACGTTCTGGAATGAACCTGATTCTATTTTGTAGAAATACACTCCGCTTGATAATTTCGATGCATCGAAATTAACCGTGTATGTTCCCTGTGTTTGAAATTGATTTATCAATGTCGCTACTTCTCGACCCAAAATATCATATATCTTTAATGATACCATTCCGGGTCTCATTATCGAATATTTGATCTGTGTCGATGGATTGAACGGATTTGGATAATTTTGCTCTAACTGGTAACTATTAACAACAGAATTACCTTTGTCTTTTACACCCGTTACATACCATTGATCCCCAATCCAAGTATAAGACCAAACAGCAACGTTAGCATAGGAATTACCCAGAGCAATTGGAGAATAATCTAACTGTCCGTCTCTTGAAGTTGCACCCACACTACAAGTACCTAGCTCGAAGTCAATTGGAATCCTCATTCCAACCTGGGGAACAAAAACATTATCAGTGCCTGAGTTTCCTCCATTTCGTTTGTGAGCCAAATCCTGCCATGATATTTTTGCTTCCACATTATACCCAGCAAGAGGATCGGGGAATCTTGAACCCCAAAAATAATTTGAGCCAGGAACTTCTAGCGAATCTACTCCATCATTATCAATAATTATTCTATCTTGAGCAAATCTTAGATGATAATCCGGTTGAGCCCCTGTTTGTAAGGTTGTATGTGATGCGCCATGCCAGTTATAAAGACCAATAAACATATCTGCTGCGGTATTTAGCCAAGAGGATTGGCTTGCATTAAACACTATGTTATTGGTATTTACATGAAGAGCTACATAAAGATAATTCTGATCCATAGCTACATAAGCATCTCCCGAGCTAACGCTATCGCTTGAAATTTTAGAATTTGGAGCGGGTGTACCGCTATGGTCGCTAAAGTAAATTCTAAAAGGAGTAATTCCCGTCCACTCGCTTAAATCTCCATCTGCCTGGAAATTATTCGGAGCGGTTGTTGAGATAACTGTAACACCTTTAGCCATATTGGTTAAAGCTTGGCTTGTTACACCGGGAGTTCCCAAGACTCCAGCGTCACTTCGACAAACAACAGCATAATAATAGGTAACATTTTGATCTGATGAGGGAGCCCGTAAAAGTGTTGTAGAAGATTGTATTCCATGAACAATACCCGTAGCAGCAATCTCAACACCCGGCGCAGTAATATCAGTAATTGGAGTTAAAGAATAATAGACATTATATGTTCCATTCGGTTGATCAGGTACATCTGTCCAAACTACCGTATTAGAATTGTCTGCATTGGCAGTTGCTATAACTCCCGTAGGAGCTACCGGAGGAAGAACATTAATCACGGGGTTGCCGGTCCAGATATTAGTGATATAAGCAACCTTACCTAATATTCTGCTTGGAGAGGCACTGTCGTTTTGGGTCATGAAACCAAAAGTGCCAATTTGTGATGGATCAAAAATTTGACCAGATGGATTAGTGGATTCATCCGTTTTAATATCTCGAAGAGCAAAAGAATATTGATGCCAGTTTGTATCGGGTGCTGTATTGAAAACTAATCCTACTTTTCCGCCTCCACTTTCGAATTGAACCCTAAGCGAATCACTGACAGCATTTGTTTTCATTAAAAATTTCAAACTGTCTGTTTGCCAGCCGCCTGATAAGTTAAAGGGAGCAGAAAGCGTCCATCCGAAACCACACCAACCATTATTGTATTGATCTCCCATAGTCCACATTACTGCATTTGAATTTGGAACAGGTCCTGCTCCAGTTGCAACACCAGCACTTGCGCCTCCCCATGTCCATGGAGAACCTAATTGGGCAGGAGATGAAAGTCCATTAAAAATTACAAAAGGTATAGATTTATTTCCACTTCTTTGGAATTCATCTAGTTTTACTTCTATAGAATCAGCAGGCAAATTAACCCCGGCAGTATATCCAGAAACAATGAAACCCAAATTCCAGCCAACAAGTTTGTCAAGATTTAATTTATGGTCATTATAAGTAAACCCACCCCATGTACTCGGAGAAATAACAAAACCAGAATCGCCCGGAGTGATTGTTCCATCTGAAGTAATCATTTTCAACGGAACTTTTATTTGGATCCAACCGGAAACTTTTGTTAAGATAGAATCGTTTTCATAGATATATTGTTCGATAGGGTCACCGGGGGCATCCTGATCGGCAAGTTGAATTCTGAAAACCATATACTGCGGTTGTTTTGGAGCCATAGTAACCTTAAGCCACAGGCTAATGGTATCGCTTGCGCTCCAATCCATTGTCTGTCCGGTTGGCAGTCTATAATAAAGTTGTGAATAAGTTCCCCATGGATGATAGGCGCCTAGGGCTGTTCTAACATCCAAAGATGCCGCACTACCAGTTACCTTATCGGTGGAATCTTCCTTTACCGTAAGATAACTGAGAGAACCTTCAACATTTCCAGTCCACACATAGTTTGTGTCGTTGGAAATATTATCAAAGCTTTCTATTGTGGTCACTTGCGCATAAGATTTAAATGACCACAAAAAGAGAACTAGAAGAGCAGGTAAAATAACTTTTTTCATTGGTTATCTTCCTTTCCTTTTTTATTGATTGATAAACAGTTAATTAATTGAACCTCTAACAAGAAAACCATTAATACCACATACTCCATAAACCAAGAATGATTAAAAGAATAAATGCAGACATAAGAAGGTTAGTCTTATATCCATTTACAGTATTTATATTTTTTATACCAAAACCAATTTCGTGAATAGTATCAGGAAAGAGATACTGAACCTTTACAACTCTCGACTCAGATTTTTCCTGTGTACTCAAGCTAACAATAACCATTAATGACACGCTAAGAACAAAAAGGAATATCGCGAAGTACAAAAAATTTATATTAACTATTGAAAGAAGCAGCGGATTGCTTATTTGATTAGCATTAACTGACATTTCTAATAACAAACGTAAAAAGCCTATACCTTCACCGATTATCAGCATCCAAATGGCTCCCTTGGCATTTGCTTTTTTCATCAATAATCCTACAATAAATAAAGCTGCAATGGGAGGACTAAGAAAAGATTGCACACTTTGGAGAAATAAATAAACCTGGTTACTAATTAACTTAACAAGAGGAATACATAAAATCGTCATTACAACAATTGCGGTAGTAAAAAGTCTTCCGACTAAAACCAACTCCCTATCAGTTGCATCGCTATGTTTTGTTTTATAAAAATCATTTGTAAGGAGCATCGAAGTTGTATTAAAGACACTACTAAGAGAAGACATTATTGCAGCAAGAATTCCGGCTACTACAAATCCTTTAATACCAATTGGAAGGAGGTTACTTGCTAATAGGACGGGATATGCTTCGTCTCCGGTTATTTCGGGATATAATGCAACAGCAATAAGTCCCGGTAAGACCAGAATGAAGATCGGTAGAATTTTTAGAAATGCTGCCAAAAGAGAACCGCGGCGGGCATGCTCAATGTTTTTTGCGCTTAATATTTTTTGGATAAAATATTGGTCAGTACACCAATACCAAAATGCTATAATCGGGGCTCCAAAAATAATCCCTACCCATGGGAAATCAGGATCTGAGGCAGGTTTAAACATATTAAAAAATTCAGGAGGTAATTTTTGTCTTAAGCCTTCAAAACCTCCTACTTCTTTTAGACCGAATAATGTTAGAGTTACTGCTCCGCCGATTAAAATTAAAGCCTGGAAAACATGAGTTTTCATGATAGCGGTAGCGCCGCCGATCACGCTATAAATACCCGTTATAAGAACTATTATAATAGTTGAAGTATATAGATTCAGCCCAAAAATTTTATAGAATAAAATTCCGCCTGCAAAAAGAGTAACTGTAATTTTCGTAAGGATATACATTGCAATTGAAAAGACCGCAAAGAATTTTCTGGTTGAACGGTCAAAACGTTTTTCTAAAAATTCAGGTACAGTTTTAACATCAGAATTAATAAAGATAGGAGAAAGGACCCAACCTAAAATTATCAGAACAAAGATAGCCATCAACTCAAAGTGCCCGGCAGCTAAACCTCTTGAAGCGCCTGCGCCGGCTAGACCGATAAAATGTTCGCTGGAAATGTTAGTGGCAAAAATCGATAGACCGACAGTAATCCATCCCATATTCCTGCCTGCAAGAAAATAATCATCAAAATTTTTTTCTTTCTTGCCGGAATAATAAAAGCCAAGACTTAATGTAATAATTAAGTAGGCAAAGAGAATTAAGCTGTCTAAAAAAGTAAAATTTGAGACCAAACTCCATCCATTTTTTTACTATACATGTCACAAAAAGTGCCAAGACGACAATTTACTCATTTTGTATTTTTTTTGATTTTTTTGATACAATATAATCTCAGATAGCCAAATTGATTTATTAAATTGATAAAGCAGACTTATCAAACCAATAAAAGGTAATTTAAATACAATCATTTAGATTTGAAATAAAAGAGACTTAAACTTTATTAGTTTGATAAGGTAATATGTAATTTTAATATAATGCCTTTAATCTACTTGAATATATTTTCCGAAATTTTGAGTTTAAGGTAATTTTCTTAAAATTTTTATGGCACAATTTCTGTCGCTAAAATTTTTATGCAATAATGAATCACCTAATCTATTTGCCTGGAATTCATGAAGTGAAAGTAAACATGGACAGATTTTCTTCAGGAGTATATTTTTATAGATTAGTATCCGATAATTTCACCTCCTTAAGAAAAATGATTTTCGAAATTAAAAAAATTAAGGGTTTTCCGAATAAACCAAGGAGGAGATATGCACTCAATATATAGACAACTTACACGACATTTAAAGTTAATATTCACATTTATTCTTTTTTCATTTTGTATTAGCATCTCTGCGAAGGGCGGGAGCGAAAAACCGGGACACAGGAATTCCCGTGTAAAGAAAATCAGAATAGCGGATATTTATCTTACCGCAAAAGGGACGACTGAAAGGATTACCAAAAAGGATTCAATCATATTTGAACCTCTTGAACAGCCTTTAGAACACGATCCAACAATTATCCTGGACAGAAGCAAGACATTTCAAACTATTGTAGGAATTGGCGGCGCACTTACAGACGCATCTGCCGAGACCTTTTACAAATTACCTGCCGATAAACAGGAGGAAATTCTGACTGCTTTATTTGATAAAGATAAAGGTGACGGATTTTCTCTTTGCAGAACCAATATAAATAGCTGTGATTTTTCGAGTTCAAGTTACGCTTATGATGAAGTTGCGGGGGATACAAGTCTAAAACACTTTACGATTGAGCATGACTTAAGATACAAAATACCATTTATTAAAGCCGCGTTTAAGAAATCAGAAAATGAAATTAAACTTTTTGCATCGCCATGGAGCCCACCCGCCTGGATGAAAACAAATAACAATATGCTTGAAGGGGGAAAGCTTAAAAATCAATATGATCAAACATGGGCAAATTATCTAGCTCTATTTGCAAAAGAGTATAGAAAAGCAGGAATACCTGTTTGGGGAATGACAGTTCAAAATGAACCGATGGCAGTTCAGCCATGGGAATCATGTATTTATACCGCCGCAGAGGAAAGGGATTTTGTTAAAAATTTCCTAGGGCCGACATTACAAATATCCGGTTTATCAAACTTAAAGTTGATCATTTGGGATCATAACCGGGGAATAATGTATCAACGCGCTGAAACAGTTTACGATGATCCGCAAGCAGCAAAGTATGTTTGGGGTACAGGCTTTCATTGGTACGTCGGAGATCATTTTGATAATGTAAGATTAGTTCATGATGCATTCCCCTCAAAACATCTTCTGTTTACGGAAGGCACAGAATCAAATTTTTTTGCAGACAGCTTACATGAATGGAAATGGGGAGAAATATTTGGAAGGTCGATAATTATGGATTTAAACAATTGGACAGAAGGCTGGACTGCATGGAATGTAATTCTTGATGAGAATGGAGGCCCCAATCATGTAGGGAACTACTGCATGGCGCCGATTATATGCAACACAAAAACCGGTAAATTGACATACATGAATTCGTTTTATTACCTAGGACATTTTTCAAAATTTATTCGACCCGGCGCAAAGAGAATTATCTGCTCTTCAAACTCCGATGATCTTTTGGCAACTGCTTTCCAAAATAGTGACGGAAAGATAGCTGTAGTTGTTCTTAACACAACCGACAAAGGAATTGATTTTAGGACGTGGATTGAGGGAAGCGAAGTTAAAACACTTAGTCCCGCGCATTCTATAATAACAATGGTATTACATTAAGAGAGATTAAATCCTTAAAAGAGGAGAAGACTGATTATTTTACCTGAGTTGATCGCTAGTTTTTATTTAAGTATTAAAAACAGTTGAAACGGTTAATGAATAAAGTTCTGCGTCAAGTAGCCCACGACTTGGAGACGTAAGCTACTTGTTCGAGACAATATAAATCAACCGTTTTAACGGTTTCCCTTCAACGCCGGTCAACTTGAATTATTTTAATTGAAAATCAGATTGCCGATTTATTAAATTCTTAAGATTATTTCAGTCCCAGTTCTTTAGCCATTCTATAATAATTAGACGGAGCAAGCCCAAGTTTTCTAGCAGCATCTGTGTCAGATTCGGAATGCTGACGGACATAGATTAAATATTTCTCTCTTATCATTCTTTCCATTTGAGATAAAGGTAAAATATTATCTTCAAAAACAGCTTCAATACCGCTTAAAGGACCGCCGATTTTGTTATTATAAAAAGCACCGAGAGAGAGCTTTGCCAGTTCTGCCCTTATTTCTATCTCCCCACTAAACAGTAATCGTTGAACTACGTTTTTTAGTTCTCGCACATTCCCAGGCCAGGTATAATTTATGAATACTTCGAGGGCATCCGGCATTAGAGTCGGTGCTTCCTTCCCCATTTTATTACTGTATTGCAAAATGAAATGCTCAAGTAAAATTGGGATATCCCCTTTTCTAAACTTAAGGTCAGGAACTTCAATAAAGATGACATTAAGTCGGTAATATAAATCCTCGCGAAATCTTTTTGTCTTAACTTCTTCTTCGATATTCTTATTAGTTGCGGCAATAATTCTAATATTAACTTTGATTTTTTCAGTTCGCCCAATTTTTTCCAGTTCTCCTTCTTGAATTACCCGAAGCAATTTTACCTGAGCAGAAAGGGGTAACTCCGTTATCTCATCGAGAAAAACCGTACCGTTATGGGCAATTTCAAATAATCCTGATTTCTTTTTATCGGCTCCCGTAAATGCTCCTTTTTCATAGCCGAACAATTCGCTTTCGATAAGATCATGCGGGAGGCTGCCGCAGTTTATCGGAACAAAATTTTCAAATTTTCTTTCGCTGTTGTAATGGATATTGTAGGCAACCAATTCCTTTCCGGTGCCGGAAGCACCGCTTATTAAAATATTAACATCACTGCGGGCATACTTTGTAATCTCATCTTTAAGTTTTTTAATTGTTGGGGATTCGCCGATGATTATTTTTTGAAGTAGATGATCTTCGATATTCTTTATCAACTTTTGATTCGATTTTAATCTTTCCTTTTCGAGCCTGCATTTTTCATAGGCATTAAAGATGCTGAGAACAAAATCAGTAGGCTGATAGATATAGTCTTCAATATCCCCGGGGTATTTGGTACAATACCAGAAAGCTCCTGCTCTCATGAGCTTATTGGCAAAATCAAAGTCACTAATATTTATGGTCATCTTAGTAATTACAATAATTTGGATAGAAGAATCTATCTCTTTAATTTTTTGGATTAACTCTTCGCCCATAACCCCTCCGGCAAGGTGGAAGTCCATAACAACAACATCGAAGGCGGATTTATTTTTTCTAATCAATTCGAGAGCCGCATTACCATCCGAAACAATATTTGATACATTTATTTTATCGCGAAATGGTTTTACCGTATTCATTACTCTGATTACATCATACTCTTCATCTTCAATTAGCAAAACTTGAATAACATTATTTATAAACATAGATTTTCCCAGAAATTTAATTAAGGATTAATAACTATAGTAAATTCACAGCCACAATCAGGGAGATTTTGGGCATCAATATGCCAACCACACCTTTTTGTAATCTCATAAGCTATATAACAACCATACCCAGTGTTTTGGATATCGTTTTTTTTCGTAGAAATATTTTCTTCGAAAATTCTTTTTATTCCATACTCATTTGTTTTAAGAAGTTCGCTTTCGATTCCTTTTCCGTTATCACTAATTTTAATAGTTGAAATTTTAGACTTTTGATCATACCCGGTTTTAATATTAATCAAAATATCCGGTATCCCGGCATGATCAATGCTATTTTGTATCAGCGGTTCAATTATTTCCCAGATAACAAATTCATTAACGTTAATTTGTGGAATATTTTTATCAAGCTGAAGCTGTATATTATAAATACTAGTCTTTCTTGAAGTCCTAAGGAAAATATGATTGACAATAAAGCTAATAACTTCATTTAAATCTGTTTTGAAGATAGGATTTCGAATAGTTTGAACCGGAGGTTCATACCATTTCATATCGTAAATTATTCTTGAAATAAAATTAGCATACTTAGTAACCTTAAATTTTATTTCATTTATGTTCTCCGCTGAAAGCAGATTTAGATCACCTTTTATAAAGCCCATAACTTTTTCAGCTTTATGGTGAGTATGATAAATTCTTTTTGTAAAGGCTAATTCTTTCTCATAAGTGATTTGCTTTTTAATATTAACTTCATGCTCAACAAAAAGTAATTTCTGAGCCTCATCCCTTTCACGCAAAGTATAAGAAGAAACAAAATACATTGCAAGAAGACCAAGCGAAATAAACGAAAGATAGATTAAAGAAGTTTCGTCATAGTTAGAAATAATCTGGCTTGTAAGGAAAGAAAAGTTCGGTGTGTTTTTAACATAAACAGCACCTACATATTCTCCTTTTAAAATAAAAGGAACAAAAGTGTTAAAAGTTACTTTATTAGTAACAATACTTTTTATCTGTTCGGTGGTTTTTAATTGGTACTGGATTCCCTCATAAAGTTTTATCACGTCAGAATGTGAATCTTCCGAATCTGGCGCAACGTAAGAATTATTATTCAAGAATGAATAAAGATTTTTCCCGTCGTCGATCGCTAAAAGATTTTTCCCCTGTTGAACGATTACACAGATATCCTGAATATTGTTTTGAAGCACCGGTTGTGTTAAAATAATATTGAATGATTTAATTATTCTTCTTATATCCGCATCTTTAACCGGTTCCTTTGGGTCAATTGATTCGAGCTGGAGTTCGAGGGAAGTAGTAGTCAAGTTAGCAATTTTTTCCGCGGAATCTTTTTGATACCAATCCTGAGTGCTTAAAAAGAAATTTCTAATGGAGGCTTTATTAATAAATGAGACCAAAAATTGGAATGAGAAGAGCACGATAAAAATTATCGTTATATGTTTAAACTCAAAGTGATACTCTTTGAATTTTTCAAGAATTTTCTTTTTAGACATATTAATAAGGCCCTTAATATTTAGTTAAGCAAAAAATTTCCTGAATTTATTTTTTTTGTTGCCTCATTAAGGGCATCAGAAACGGAAATTTTCTTTTTTATTGCCGCGTGCAGATAGAAGGAAATAACGTCAGAAATGCCGGTGTAACTTTGCAAAAATGGCCTGTGGACACCCTGTTTTAATAAATTTTTGAAGAAATATAAACTTTTATGTTTGTTCAGAAAAGCCGAGTCATTATAAACCAAATTATTTACCGGAAGAAAACCCCCTTTCTCATAAAGTAACTTCTGGGCTTCTTCACTGGTAACAAAATTTAGAAATTTAACAGATTCGGGAATATTATTTGAGTATTTCGAAATCATTAAATTCCATCCGCCAAAAATTGAGACAGCTTTCCCGTCTTTAAAGTGGGGTGTTGGCGCCCTAAAAATATTCTTAAATAACTTATTATATTTTTTTTCTTGTTTATATCCAGTATAAAATGCAGGCCAACCTCTTAAAAAGACTCCGTTATTTTTTAGAAAGTAATTATAACTTGGATCTTCCTTAAATCCAGTAACATTTGCAGGAGATAATTTATATTTGTTCACAAGATCGACAAGTAACTGTAATGCTTTGCGTGCCTCAGGCGTATTAAGCTGAACTTTCCCGTTTTCCATAAAAGATTTACCCTGACTTTGCATCAACTCTTCGAATATACAAATCAGACCTTCATAGTCATCGCCTTGAAATATGAAATAGGGATTTTTATCTTTCATTTTTTCGCCAAGAAAGATAAAATCTTCCCAAGTAATTGAATGATTTAACTTTTGAATTATGGATTTATAATCCGGCAATTGTTGAAGTAAATCCTTCCTATAATACATAAGCGCAATATCTATATAAAGCGGCAGGGTGATAATTTGCCCCCCATAGGTAGAAGTTTTCATCGCATAGTCAAGTAAATTACTTTTTTGCTGCTTAGAAATGAATTTATCCAACGGAATTCCCCATCTTGCAAAGCGAGGTACCCAGATTTGATCAACAGCAAAAATATCGATCCTATCACTTTTACTTCTTAAATAACGGGCGAGAAGTTCCTTCCTTTCGTTAGTACTGAACTTTTCGAAGGGAAGATTTATTCCGATAACCTCTATTTGCCCTTTATACCTTTCATTAAACAAGTTAATTAACGCCTGATTAGCCGGCGATATATAATCGGCATAATAAATTTTTTTTACGCTTGTAATTGAATTATCTGCTGAACCATAGGGGGGGAAAATATAACTAACCAACACGAACGTTGCAACTAAAAACGCACTTAAGGCTACGTAAAATATTTTTTCAAATTTCACTTTCTGCTTTCAGGTTTACTATATATATAACACTTAATAAAAATAATTTCAATCTAAAAAAACATCTGTTTTAAAAGTCCTTTTTTCCCAATTACTATTCGCGAATCAATTTAAGTAGATCTTCCGTTTTTTCTTCCATTAACTTAATATCGCCGCGGCTTTCGACGTTTAATCTAATGATGGGTTCGGTGTTAGACATTCTTAGGTTAAAACGCCAATTGTCAAACTCAATGCTGGCGCCGTCTAAATAGTCCGTCTTTCCGCCGGCATATTTTTTCTCAATCTCCTGAATTTTCTGAGCAGGGTTTTCGATTGTCGAATTTATCTCACCCGAACAAGGATATGCCCGAATCATTTCTTCCACCAAAGATGAGAATGGTTTACTCTCTTCAGAAATTAATTGAAGAGTTAACAAGAAAGGAATCATTCCGCTATCGGAATAGGCATTATCTCTAAAATAATGATGTGCAGACATTTCGCCACCGTAAACCGCATTAACCTCGCGCATCTTCTGCTTAATAAAAGCATGGCCGCTTTTTGAAAGTACGGGATTTCCGCCGCTGTTTTTCACAACTTCAACCGTATTCCAAACAAGACGCGGATCGTGAACAATATTTTCTCCAGGGTTAGTCCTAAGGATTGACTTGGCGAGAAGACCGACGATATAATATCCTTCAATAAAGTTTCCTTTTTCGTCAAAGAAGAAACAGCGGTCATAATCGCCGTCCCAAGCTACACCCAAATCAGCCTTATTTGCAAGCACAGCATCAATAGTTGCTTTTCTATTTTCCGGTAACAGAGGGTTAGGGACCCCGTTAGGAAAGTTTGAATCAGGTTCATTAAATATCTTAATCATTTTAATCGGCAGGTCTTTTTCAATTGCATCGAGCGCAAGCCCGGCGCAGCCGTTTCCTGCATTTACTACAACTCTAAGAGGATTAATTTTTTCTCTTTTGTAAAATTTCTTTAGGTTATTGATGAACGCCGGCATAATGTTTTGAACAGTGATACTTCCAAGTTTTTTCTGTTCCATCTTTAAATCATTTTCAAGAATCATCTGCTCAATTTCCTGTAGACCAGTGTCATAGCCTACCGGCACAGAACCTTTCTTGACGAATTTCATTCCGTTGTACTCAGGTGGATTATGGCTGGCTGTTATCATTATACCGCCGTCCGCATCTAATGCTGGGGTACCAAAGTATATCATTTCAGTCCCGCAGATTCCGATATCAATTACATCAACGCCCGAATCCGTTAATCCCTTTATTAAAGCTTGGGAAATAGATTCCGAAGATTTACGAACGTCATGGCCAACTACGACTTTTTTAGCACTGATTAATTTTGTGAATGCCACACCAATTTTATAGGCAAGCTCCGGGTTAAGCTCCGACGGTACTTTTCCTCTAATATCGTATGCCTTAAAACAATTTATTCTTTCCATGAAAAACACTCCATAAATACTTTTTTATTAAACAAACTCAATAATCTGTCAAGGAATTTATTGAGTATTTTATTAGCTAATTCAAATTGGTAATTTTGCCCAGTAAAATTATGAATTTTTTCCTTTGTTTCAATTAAGGGAAAAATAGATAAGAGAAATATTTTTCAATGGACTTTTACTTTTCAACTATATATGTTTACCAAAAAAATTTTTAGGGAGTTAATTATCGCAACTAATGATACTGTAAAATGGCACTTCGCTAAATGCAATAACTCAAAATGCAACTCGATTTTTCTGGTTCATCCGGAAGAAACGCCGGGCGAGTTAGGTTTTATTTGCCCTGATTGTAGTGCAAAAACTACCACATCTCACATAGTTCAATGTTCAAGCTGTAAAACTATCTTGAACTTTGTAAGAGCTAACCCGAGCGAGGAAAAAGTTGTGTTCAGTGTTCCCAAATGCTCGCATTGTGTCGGAACAATCGAAGATGAATGGGAAATCGAACCGTTGTATCAGGCAGATTCATATATTTAAGGCAACTTCCGGAAAACCAGTCTGCCGCCAGGGGCGGGGTGGATTTAAGGAGTAGTGAAATTGAGCTTGTATAGGGGATTTCTCAGTCGAAGACTCCTTCGAAATGACATTTTGAAGGTGAGCACTCTCTAGCTGCGGCAAGCAGGGTCGCCGAAATAGCAATCTTTTATATAGGATTTCTGTAGCCTTCAAAGAAATGTTTCTGTATAAGGGAAATTAGGATATAAAACCTCGAATAATTTCGTGTGGAATTTTATCATATACAAAAAAATGATGGGCGGTCTTATTTTTTGACGGCATAATTGCTAGGTCACATAAAAGATTTTATTTTCCCATCCTTATTTATTTTCACTTTATAAATAATTTTAATATCCATGCTATTTTGTTATAAACCGGTTGACAAATTCCACTTCAAATTAACTTTGATATTTCATACCCAAAACTTAATTTCAACCTACAACTTTAGCTATAATTAAATCTTTAATAATATTATAGGATAACAGATGAAAAAAACAAACTACTCAAAATTCCTAAGTCTCTTTGCTGTTGCAGCGTTCCTGTTTATTACAGGATGTTCTTCAACGCGACACATGCAGAAGGGGCAAGTCTCTGCTCAAGGAAATGAAAGCTGGCTTAATCTCGACACGGTTAAAGCTGGTAAGTATGATACAGGCAAAATGTGGACATTCGATTATCCCCCAAAAGCATACTTTGAGAAAGAATATAATTTTGATCCGTCTGATAAGTGGCTTGATAATGTTCGTATGTCTGCTTTAAGATTTGCAAATTATTGTTCTGCTTCATTCGTTTCTGCTGATGGTTTAGTAATGACAAATCATCATTGCGGACGTGAAAGTGTTGCGGAGGTTACTAAAAAAGGCGAAGATCTTTTTGACAATGGTTTTTATGCAAAAACTTTAGCAGACGAAAGACCCGTCCCTGGTTTATATGTTGACCAATTGGTTATGATAAAAGATATAACTTCTGATATTCAATCTGCGATTGATTCCGGAAAAACTCCTGAAGAAAAAGTTGCTAATGAAAAAAAAGCAATTAGCGAAATCGAGAAGAAAGAAGGAGAAGCGACTAAATTAAGAATTCAAGTTGTTAAACTTTTTAACGGCGGGAAGTATTCACTTTACGGTTATAAGAGATATACCGATGTACGCCTCGTTTTTTCACCTGAAGCTGCTTTAGGATATTTTGGAGGAGATAATGATAACTTCACTTATCCGCGTTATGATTTAGACTGCAACTTCTTCAGAGTCTATGAAAACGGTAAACCATTAAAAACCGAACATTATTTTCATTGGAGTCCCCAAGGAGCAGAACCAGGTGAACCCGTATTCGTGGTAGGAAATCCGGGACACACAGATCGTCTAAAAACTGTTTCTCAACTAGAATATATGAGAGATATTCAATATCCGCGCACATTAGATTTGCTAGATGAGCTTATCAATGTTTATTCAAAAGTCATTGAAGAACATCCGGAAAGAAAAGCAGAACTTCAGAATAGATTATTCGGATTTTCTAATTCTCAAAAAGCTTATACCGGTATGCTTAAGGGTTTACGCGATCCCATTTTAATGCAAAAGAAAATTGACTTCGAAAAGAACTTCAAGGATGCTGTTGATGCTAAACCGGATCTAAAAGCAAAATACGGTGATCTTTGGGATAAAATTGCGACTACACAAAATGAATTAAGAAAAGTATCGAATAAATCCTTTGCTCTTACACTTAATCCTTTCTTAAGTTCTAAATATTTTATATTTGCAGAACAAGCTGTAAAATTAGCAAATGAATTGAAACTTCCTGAAGCTCAGCGATCCGAACAATATAAGGGAGCGGAACTTGATTCTACTATCAATGAAATTGTCCCTGCCGAATTCGATAAAGCAATGGACAGAGAAATGCTTAAAGACCAAATTGACCGTATGATCAGATACTTAGGGACAAGTGACGTTAATGTAAAAGAAATGACCGCTGGAAGAAGAGGTTACGAAGCAGTTGATTATATGCTTGGCAATTCAATCCTTACTAGCCCAAGTAAATTTGAAGATGTTGCTAAACAAGGAGCCGATGCAATTCTTAACTCTTCAGACCCTTTTATTTATTTTATTGTTCATTCTAAGGACACAAGGGATGAGCTCGACAAAAAAGTAAAATCTATAACTTCAGATGAGACTACTTATTCTCAGGAACTTGGCAAAGCCTTGTTTGATGTTTATGGTACCTCTATTCCGCCTGATGCTACATTTACTTTAAGAATCTCCGACGGTGTTGTAAAAGGCTATCCATACAACGGAACCATTGCTCCGCCGTTTACTACATTCTATGGCTTATACAATAGATATTATTCATTCGACAAGAAGTATCCTTATGAATTACCCAAAGAGTGGCAAAATCCTCCGGCTGATTTCAAGCTTGAAACACCTATGGATTTTGTTTCCACAAATGATATCATCGGCGGTAATTCCGGCAGCCCGGTAATTAATGAAAAAGCACAAATTGTTGGATTAGCATTTGACGGCAACATTGAAAGCTTACCCGGCAATTTTATTTTTACGACAGAGACTAACAGGACAGTTGCAGTTCATTCCGCCGGAATGCTGGAGGCAATAAAGGATTTATACAAAGCCACCCGGTTAAGCGATGAACTTAAAACCGGTAAAATGGTAGAAGAACCAACAGATAGTAAATAATTTCTTATTCTAATTTATCTACCGGCAGGAAAAACAACCTGCCGGTAGGAATCTTCCTTATTCAAGACAGATTCTTATGCTGAATTGGCTCAGGTATCTAAAATTTTACTAAAGCAGCATTAATCAAATGTTAATTATCCAACTTAAATCTTAAACGCAACACACCTTTCTCAAAACTTGAAGAAAGAAATTTAAACCTTCCGATTTCCTTTGTTGACATTACATGAATTCCGCTGCATGGGCAAGCGTCATAGTCGCCTATCTTAATTATTCTAATTTTATCACCTACCTCTTCCGGAAGCCTTTCAAGCTTAAAATATTTAGATGCTTCTTCCCTTTCTAAAAACTCCTCTTTCACAATCATATCGGATTCAATTACTTCATTGACTTTTTTCTCAATTTCATTAGCTTCAAGTTCAGTCAAATTTCTATCAAAATAATAATCGCATTTAGATTTTTTCTTTTCAATATGCGCACTAAAAGAGCGACCCCGGTTAAACATTCTGACTATAGTTTGGTTTAAAATATGTTCGGCGGAATGCATCCTTGGGTCGCGCTGCTTTTTTTCTTCCATTTTAATCCTTAAAGTTTTTATTAATTTAGGCGTAAAGATAAAAACGTTTTGTTAAAAAATGGATAAAAGAATAGATTCAGCAGAAGAACTAGCAAAAGAGCTTGACGGATTATATAAACGGCTTTCAGAACTTGAAACGGTAGACAAAGAAAAAAGAAGAGCCGTGATAGATAGTCAGGCACGAATGTCAAAAGCCGAAGAGATGGCACACTTCGGAAGCTGGAAAATGAATATTGCTACCCGGGAATCAGTATGGTCTGATGAACTCTTCCGGATTTGCGGTTTTGATCCGGGTTCTTTTAAGCCAACTATCGAAGATATATTTAGAATTACTCATCCCGAAGATAGGCAGAGAGCAGCTGAGTTAGCCTCCACCGCAATCGACACAGGGAAAAAATATGATGTTGAAAAGCGAATTATAAGGCCTGACGGTTCAATTCGATATGTTCAATCAATCGGACAAGTTCAATATGATATAGATGACAAGCCGGAAAGCTTTGTCGGATCATTTCTGGATATTACCGAACGAAAACAAAACGAAGAAGCACTTCGCAAATATACTGCCGAACTGGAAGCAAGCAATGAAGAACTTGACGCATTTGCTCACACAGTGGCACATGATTTAAAGAACCCGGTGAACGTTGTCTACGGCGCTATTCAACAACTTCAAGAGAGCTTTAAGGAGATGACTTTCAGTGAAATCAATGAAATGCTTAATCTCGTTTCATGGAGTGCATTAAAAATGACAAGTATTATCAACGAGCTGCTTTTGCTTGCAAGCGTTCGCAAAATGGAAGAAATGACCGTTAATAAGATGGATATGGGAATCATTGTTTCGAACGTTATAAGCCGCTTAGGCAATGAAATTAAACTTTCTAAAGCCGAAATTATTATCCCCGATAATTGGCTAGCGTGCATCAGCTATGCACCGTGGATTGAAGAGGTTTGGAGCAACTATATAAGCAATGCTATTAAATACGGAGGGACTCCGCCGCGAATAGAAATCGGTTCAGATGAAAGTGCGGAGAGCATTCGATATTGGGTGCGGGATAATGGTCACGGACTGACAAAAGAACAAATAGAGCTGTTATTTACGAGCTTTACACGCTTGCATGAATTTCAGGCTCAAGGTAATGGTTTGGGTCTTTCAATAGTAAAAAGAATTATTGATAAGCTCGGAGGAGAAGCGGGAGTTGAAAGTGAAGTAGGAAAAGGAAGCATATTCTATTTCATATTGCCAAAGACACCAATTTAGAAAACAGAGATGTCATCTTCCCCTGAACGATGACATCTCTGATAAGAATTACTTAATCATTATCATCTTCTTAACATCGGAATAGATATTTCTGCCGGAGTTTGATGCGGCTTCGATTCTATAAATGTAAACACTGGACGAAAGATTTACGGCATTCCAAACAACCTCATGGTAACCGGCATTTTAAACATTGTTAATTAACTCGGCGATGCGCTGCCCAAGAATATTATAAATATTCAATTTCACTTTGCTGTCAAACGGCAAAGCAAATCTGATAACTATAGAAGGATTAAATGGATTCGGATAATTCTGATAAAGAGTAAATGAAGTGGGAATATTTTTAGGATTTTCTTTTACCGCGGTTAATTGAGTATTTGATAAAACTAAAATCTGCGCGCTTGTTGCCGGTAATGTTCCTTATTTGACAACTATCTAAACGACGTATTTTGAATATCCAAATACGATATTTTTGCTAACTACTCCATGAACATGTGGAATTATTATTTAAAACTTTGCACATGAGGTCAGATTGATTTCAAAGCACAATTTCTATTTACATTTTCCTTATTTTTACTAAGTATTTTTTTTATATAGGCGCTGATTTATATAATGAGTTTTGAACCTTCGTACATAAAGCTATTTTATTCCGGTGAGCTTAAGAGGCGCACCGGACTGATGGATGAAATTCTAAAAGCTTGCACAAACTGCCCAAGAAATTGTCTTACCGACAGGACAAAAGATGAATATGGAAAATGTCTGAGCGGGTATCTGCCGATAGTCTCTACATATACACCTCATTTTGGAGAGGAGCCAGTATTAAGCGGAACACAGGGAGCAGGAAATATTTTCTTCGGTAACTGTAATCTTAAATGCGTTTACTGCCAGAACTCAGATATTAGCCAAAATTGGAAATCGGAAATAATAAATCAAGTGAGCTTTGAAAGATTAGCCGATATAATGATAGAACTTCAAGAAAAGAATTGTCACAATATCGGGTTAGTTTCACCTTCGCATTTCTCATCACAAATATTGAAGTCGATAGAAATAGCTGCGGGAAAGGGATTACAACTTCCTATAATTTATAACACTAACGGATATGATTCTGTTGATATGCTAAAGCTTTATGACGGCGTAGTGGACATTTATCTTCCCGACTGCAAGTACGGAAATGAAGAATATGCAAAAAAATATTCTAAGGTAGATGATTATTTTTCAAAAGCTAAATTGGCGCTAAAAGAAATGTACCGCCAGATTGGTGACGAAATGATATATGAAGAAGGAATAATGGTAAGAGGGCTAATTATTCGCCATTTGGTTCTTCCGAATGATTTGTCGGAAACTGAGGAAGTATTAAAATTTATCTCAACGGAGTTAAGCAATAAAGTTCACCTTTCAATTATGTCTCAATATTTTCCAGCATTCAATGCGAAGAAGGATATTTTGATAGACAGAACAATTAGAGAATCTGAATATAATAGAGTATTAAGATTGTTGGATAAATACGGTTTTGAAAATGTTTTTACACAAGAAATGGAAAGCTTTGAAACATACAGACCCGACTTTATAGGCAACAGGGAGAATCCTTTTCCTTTCTAATGTTATCCTATCATAGTGCGGCAAGCCGCAATTTTGAATTATGAATGTTGAATTTTGAATGAAACGCAATGAAATTTATCATAAAAATATCTAGACATAAAAAACAATCCGCCTATGGCGGATAAACGGCAATACTAAAATATAAAGTTTATATTTCGTAAAAGAAGGATAGTGAGTTAAATAATGGATTTTAGCGATTCAAGAAATAGAAATAAATTATTAGGGCTATTATTTACCGGGGTTCTAATGGCAGCGCTGGATATTGCCATAGTTGGTCCGG
>JAJYCM010000271.1 GCA_021778375.1 Bacteroidota bacterium | reverse complement strand
TTGCTCTCTGCATAAATGTCGAATATATTGCCACTACGGGAATAATTCCTTGAGTTGCTAAACCGGCAGCGAACGTAACGCCATGTTCCTCGGCAATACCAACATCAAAATAATTTTTAGGAAAATTCTTTTGAAGAATATCCAATCCTGTTCCATCAGGCATTGCAGCGGTAATGCCTACAACATTAGGATTTTCTTTAACAATCTCAACCAGCGCATTCCCAAAAATAGAAGTATAGGAAGGTAACGCACTTGATTTTTTTAACGATTTTCCAGTCAGTTTGTCAAAGGGGGTTGCAGCATGGAGCTTTTGCACATCACCTTCAGCAGGTTTATAACCTTTTCCCTTTTCGGTAAAAATATGAACAAGGATAGGTCCATTCATCTCTTTAACTTGTTCAAATATTTTTATGAGTTGGTGAATATTATGTCCATTAACAGGGCCGAAATATCTAAAACCAAGAGCTTCGAACAGCATCCCGGGCGTTACGACAGCTTTAATTCCGTTTTCCAATCTAACAGCAATTTTTCTCAGCCTGTCCCCAAAGTGATCAAGTTTGCCTGTAAGATCCCAAATTTGACCTTTAAATTTATTATAATCGGGATGAGCGATCATTTCGGTAAAATAATTAGAGATTTGCCAGACATTTGGGGCAATCGACATATGATTATCGTTCAGAACAACAATAAGATTTGCCTTAGCAAATCCGGAATTATTCATAGCTTCGTAAGCTATACCGCCGGTCATTGCGCCATCACCGATAATAGCAACTACTTTTTTCTTTTCGCTTTTCAAGTCCCGAGCGATAGCCATACCTAATGCCGCTGAAATTGATGTCGAAGCATGTCCGGCACCGAAGGTATCATAGATACTTTCGGATCTTTTAAGGAAACCGCTGATACCGTTAAGCCTTCTAATATTTTTTAATGCTTCTTTTCTTCCGGTAAGAATTTTATGGGGATAAGCTTGGTGCCCGGTATCCCAAACGATAAGGTCATTCGGAGTATTAAAAACTTTATGAAGAGCGACAGTAAGTTCAACAGTTCCTAAACCTCCTCCAAAGTGTCCGCCTATTTCGGAGATTGTATCGATCAAATACTCACGAATGTCCGAAGAAAGCAATTTAAGTTGAGGAAGATCAAACTTTCTAATATCCTCGGGGAAATTCACTTTAGATAAAATTTTATACTTTTCGGGATCAATCATTCTAACAAATTTCCGCCTTTCTATTCTTCAAAAAATTTTTCTTCATCTGTCGTTAATGTATCAAGGTTTTTTTTGAGCTGAGTAATTTTTAACTCGGCAACTTTAAGAGTTGAGATACAATCTTTAGAAAGTTCAATTCCTTCTTGATAGAGAGCCATAGCGTATTCCAAACCAATTTCATCGCTCTCTAAGAGATGCGAAATCTCCTCAAGCCGATCAAGCTTATTTTCAAAAGTATCTTTAGCTGTTTTTTTAGTCATTAGCTTTATCAGGAAAAATTATTTACAAATTATTTATTTATTTATTTAATTTTTCAACTAAGAGTTCAGATTAACTTCCCCGTCAAAGAATTCAAGCTGAGTTTCTTTTCCAGAAATAAACTTTGAAGATCTAGTAATAAATTTAGAATCCTGTTTAACTAAAACAAAACCTTTTTCCAGGGTTTTTTTGACGTCATGGGATTCTAAAGATTTTGAGAGAAGCGAAAGTTTATTTTTCAACATTAAAAATTGTTTATCAAAATTAACAGACATTTTATAAACAATCCCATCTACTTGTTGTGATTTCCTTCGGAGAAGATCAAGCGGCATTTTAAACCCGTAAGATCCTATACTATCTAAAATCCTATTTTTTTTATTATCAAATAAATTAGTAATGTTTTGTCCGGAATTATATAGAAAATCATTTATAAAGGCAAAGTAATCGGCTTTATCCGGAGTAGCAATTTCCATTGCAGCGGATGGTGTAGCTGCACGAAGGTCTGCTACAAAATCCGAGATAGTAAAATCTATTTCATGACCAATGCCGGAAATTATGGGGATCTTTGATTCAAAAATAGATCGCACAACAATTTCCTCATTAAAAGCCCACAAGTCTTCAATCGATCCTCCGCCACGTCCGATAATAATTACATCAATATCTTTTTTCCGATTCAAAGTTTTTATGCTCTCAACTATATTTTCTGCTGCGCCGCTTCCTTGAACTTTTGAGGGTGCAATTACCAATTCAACAAGTGGAAATCTTCTTCGTGCTATGCTAATCATATCTCTAAACGCAGCACCGTCAATGGCAGTGACAATCCCAATCCGGCAGGGTAATGAAGGAATAGGCTTTTTAAATTCTTCATTGAACAAACCTTCATTCGACAATTTTTGTTTCAGAATTTCAAAAGCAGATTGGAGTTCACCAATACCTGCGGGTTTCATAGAGCGAACATCAAATTGATAATTGCCGCGTGGAGGGTAAACAGTAATCCTGCCAGTGACAGTAATTTTTATTCCATCCTGCGGAGTGAAAAAAACAGAGCTGTTATTCCCTTTCCACATCGTACAAGAAATTACAGCGCCGGAATCCTTTAGGTTGAAATACCAATGCCCAGAAACATGCGGTTTGAAATTTGAGATTTCTCCTTGCACCGTAATTTGGAGGAACTCTTCTTCAAGCGTTAGTTTTATCTGTCGTGTTAATTCTGAGACAGTTAATATTTCTGTTTGTTCAAACATTAATCAAAATTAAAAATATACCGAGAAAAAGCTTGAATAAAGCCCTATTGAAATTTCGCTAAACTGACTGCCGCTGTCACCCGGTTTGAAATTATACCTATAACGAGTGTAAAGCGTAAAAGTATTCAGCAACCTAAATAATCCGATAGATACTTCCGCACTTAACCCATTGAATCCTCTGAAGTCAGTAAAGCCATCTATACCGGGAGAAATATATTGGAAAACCGGGACTTCAAATAACTCCTTATATCCGAGACGCAAAAAATTTTTACTTGCCGCATTGAAAATATAGGAATATTCAGCCGAGAAATAACCTGCCGGATAAACAAAATTTTTAGAGCGGAAAGAAATCAACGGAATCTCCTTGGTTAAACTAAAATAATTTCCGTTCGGACCGGTGACATAAACCGGATCAGGCAACGCAAAAACCGTTGTACCAAATAAACAGAGCAATAAAAAATTTGAATCCCCCTCATCTATTTTAATATCGCCGGGCAAATCAAATGTATTTATGTCACTCCTGTAACTATTGCCGGATGAATCTTCAACGATAATATAAAAAGGAATCTCCTTTTCCTTAAAATGAAGTTTAGTCAAATCAATTTTTAAGTTATGGTTATCCGTAAAAACATCAGAAACGGGATAAGTAAATTTTCCGTCGATAACCACTTTAGATTTGCACGCTTCGCTTGTAAAGAATGAAAGCAAAAAAGTATGCGGTATTTCAGGTGTTACGTATGAATCAATTACAGTTATGTCGACGGAATCCTTTTTATTACCGCTGAACTGCGCAAAATTCCGGTCAGAAATCAAAATGGAAATAACAAAAACGATCAACATCGTCTTGTTCATAAAAGTCCTTTCAATAAGTCAGATGGCTTTAAGACAATCTTTTAAGTCCGACAAAATATCATTAACATTTTCAAGGCCAATGGCAAGGCGAATGCCTCCGGGATCGATTCCAGATTCCATTAATTTTTCCAAGGGAACCATTGAGTGCGTCATTGAGGCCGGGTGTTCAATTAAAGACCTTGTATGACCGAGACTGACAGCTAATGTCATAGTATAAGCATTTTTAGCCGCATAGTTCATAAATCTCCTGCCAAATTCCTTACTTTCTTCGGGAGCAGAGCCCTTCAGCACGAAATAAATCAAGCTTCCCGGTGCAAAATTTCCATCGAAGTCACGCATCTGTTTACGTGCGACTTCATAAAATTTATTTGAAGGGAGACCGGGATAATTTACAAATTTAATTTGAGAATGGGTAGATAAAAATTCTGCAATTTTCATA
>JAJYCM010000270.1 GCA_021778375.1 Bacteroidota bacterium | reverse complement strand
TGTTACTGCTACCGAATAAAATTCTCCGATTGAATTGTCGCCTTGCAAAATACAGCTTGGATATTTCCATGTAATGGCTGAACCTGTTTCAACTTGCGTCCATGAAATTTTCGAATTAACGCCGCGGCATGCGCCTCGCTTCGTAACAAAATTATATATGCCGCCTTTGCCGTCCTTATCGCCGGCATACCAATTCTGAACAGTGGAATATTTTATCTGTGCATTATCAAGTGCGATCAATTCAACAACTGCTGCATGAAGTTGGTTTTCGTCTCTTTGAGGCGCTGTGCATCCTTCAAGGTAGCTAACGTATGCACCTTCATCGGCAATGATTAAGGTTCTCTCAAACTGTCCCGTATTAGCAGCATTCATCCTGAAGTAAGTTGAAAGCTCCATCGGACAGCGAACACCTTTTGGGATATAGACGAAAGAGCCGTCGCTGAATACAGCCGAGTTAAGGCTTGCAAAAAAATTATCTGTGTAAGGAACAACACTTCCAAGATATTGTTTAACAAGATCAGGGTGATTTTTTACAGCTTCTGAAAACGAGCAGAAAATTATTCCAAGTTCCGAAAGCTTTTCTCTAAAAGTGGTTGCAACCGAGACACTATCGAACACTGCATCTACAGCCACACCGGAAAGTCTCTTTTGTTCTTCAAGAGAGATACCGAGTTTCTCAAAAGTTTTCCTTAGTTCGGGGTCAAGCTCATCAAGGCTGTTAAGTTGCGGTTTTTTCTTTGGAGCAGAGTAATAGGAAATTGCCTGGTAATTTATTTTGGGATATTTAACGTTTGCCCAATGCGGTTCGGTTAAAGTCAACCAATGATGGTAAGCTTTCAAACGCCACTCAAGCATAAACTCCGGTTCCCCTTTAATTGCGGATATTTTTTTTATGGTATCTTCATTCAATCCGGCGGGAAGGCTTTCCGCCTCAATATCGGATACGAATCCATATTTATATTCTTTATTAGTAAGCTCTTCAATTGTCGAAACTTCAGTAGAACTCATCGGTTCTCCTAACGGAAAAATTTAGTCTTTAATTGTTCATATAACACTTAAACTTGCTCTTTAACTTGAATATGTTCTGAACGAGTTCAAATATATTCCAAATTCATATACAAACTTATCTAATCTATACTTATTAGTCAAGATTGAATTCCCAATATTTATAGAATGATTCTAATCGTGATCTTAGATCACACGGGATTTATTTTTGTCTATTCTTAGGGTAGTTAGATTAGTTGAGCAAACTATTGCAAATTCACTAATTCAATTATCCAAGAATTGGAATATATCAGTTAATTATCTTAAGGTTAGTACACATATCTAAAATATTATCATAAGTGGATGAGTTTGTGCCAATTTTGGCAGACTTTTTTCTTAAATAATTAACTCACGTTACGTATGTTTTTTCCTATTGCCCCGCCATTTATGGCGGGGGTTAAATAGACCCTAAAACTCATGGCTTTAGCCTCATTTTAGCTCATAATGTGGCTAAAGCCAACCTACATGTATAATTTTATTCCCCGACATAAATGTCGGGGCAATTGACAGTATCATAATGCATAAGATGAGTAATTAAGTAAGAATTAGAGTGGTGTTATAGGCTTGGCAGAGCGGTGGTGGATTGAAGAAAAATAGGAGTAAAAAGATTTAAAGTGTGCCAAAAATGGCAGACGGGGGAAGAAGTGACGAGTAACGAGTGAAATATCGCAAGGTTATTGAGGTTGTGTGAAAATTCAGAAGTGATGAATAAATATTCTAATTATGGTTCCGAAATATGACTACCTCAATATGTCTTTTAATTGCCCCGACATTTATGTCGGGGTGAAATAAACCAATAAATACGGGACTTCAGCCCCATTTGTGCTATTTATGTGGCTAAAGCCAAAATTATTTTTTTTACAATAATCCCCGCCATAAACCTGCCTGACCGGTAGACAGGTGGCGGGGCAATAGATGAATAAATTTTAAGTAATTAAAACAAAAATGGCTTATTCAAATACAAATGTTTATTCTTTGAAAACTAATTTTCACACAGGCTCTATTATTAGAGGCAGTCCTATGTTGAGGTTTGACACATAAAATTTAAACTATGTGTCGCTCCTCTGGAGCTTTAATTCTTTTTCTTTCGTTGATTTACTACTAATGTGTAGCCGCTCTGCGGCTCTGAGACGATAAAACGCATGGAATATTAGATGATTGGAAATCTGCTACTAATTTTACACAGCTCTGCGGCTGCTAAAATCATATAAAAGAGGCTAACCATTTTAAGCACCAGAGGTGTGGCATATTAGTAGAGAAGTAACAAGCAAAGGAATAAAAGAGCCACAGAGTGGCGATACAAAGATTAAAGGAAAAGAAAATTATCTATCGTTGATGGAGTGTCTGTGCTGTAAAGGGGATTTCGCCCTTTAGTTGAAATGACATCTGCTTCCCCTGTCATATCGAAGGAGTTCCACGACTGAGATATCCCATGTCAATTCGTGTATTTGAGCTATACATGGGATTTCTCCTTCGCAGGCCTGCCTGACCGGACAGGCAGGCTCAGTTGAAATGACACTAATATTATGAGTGTTAATATTTATAATTACATTTTGAGTTATCTGAATTAGGTAATACTTATTCTGTCAGATTGTTTTTATCCGATTATTCTTTTAATTTTATTATCATTTTTAAATAAGGTTATAGATAATTGGAAGAAAATATAAGACCAGAAAACGACGTTCCAGGCGAAAGTAAACCTACCCAAAATCCGGACCCCCAGCCGGAAGATAAATCCACTAATAAGGGTAGTTACAAAAAGCCTTATTATAACAATTATAATAGGAGACGTAAATATTATAACAACCGTCAGGTTCAATATCAGGGATCTCAACAGGATAAAATTTCTTTTAAAAAGGTTTCTGTAGTAGTTCCTCTTTTAAATGAGGAAGAGTCGATCACTCCTTTAACAAATGAAATTAGAAAAGTATTAAAGATGATTGACATTCAATTTGAGGTGATCTTCGTTGATGACGGCAGCACGGATAAGTCCCTTAAGGTTATAAAAGATATTTGCAGGCAGGATAAAAGATTTAAATACGTAAGCTTTCGAAAAAATTATGGTAAATCCGCTGCATTGCAAGTCGGCTTTAACCAGGTTACCGGCGATGCAGTAATTACAATGGATGCCGATCTTCAGGATGATCCTAATGAAATTCCTAATCTCTTAAAAAAATTAGACGAAGGATTTGATTTAGTTTCCGGCTGGAAGAAAAAACGTCATGATCCGTTCATAAAAAAAATCTCTTCACGATTCTTTAATTTTGTTACGCGTTTAATGACTGGGATAAAAATTCACGACTTCAATTGCGGCTTAAAAGCATATCGCAAAGAAGTGGTCGAAGTAATAAAAGTTTACGGAGAGCTACATCGTTATATGCCTGTATTGGCGGATTGGGAAGGTTTTTCGATTTCGGAAGTTATTGTAAAACATCACCCGAGACGTTATGGGAAAACAAAATTTGGCATATCAAGGTTTTTCAAAGGTTTTGTTGATTTAATCACAGTGGTCTTTTCTACTCGTTACATAAAACGCCCGATGCACTTCTTCGGATTCTTTGGAGCTTTATCCTTTTTAATAGGTTTAATTGTAAACGGATATCTTACTTACGATTGGATCAATGGTCATTCTTTAAGTAACCGCCCGATGTTGTTTCTTGGAATGCTGCTGATAATTGTAGGCGTCCAGCTTTTTTCTGTCGGATTGCTTGGAGAAATGCTTGTTCATAATTCTAGAGATGAAAAGGAATATATAATTAAGGATAAAGGTTAAGATTTTGCGTTTGGCAAGATTCTACCTGAAAACAATAATCGATATTTAATTCCATTTAATGAAAATTACAATCCTTTCTACTGCTTATCCGTTGCGTGGCGGAATTGCCCACTTTATAGGGCTGCTTTACAAGGAACTCAATAAAAATCATGAAGTGAAGGTTATAACATTCAGGCGCCAATAT
>JAJYCM010000269.1 GCA_021778375.1 Bacteroidota bacterium | reverse complement strand
GCAATAAGAAACGGTTCGATGCCCATCTTATACAATCTTGCTACAGCGCTTGGGGCATCGTTGGTGTGAAGTGTAGAAAACGTCAAATGTCCGGTGTTTGCAAGTTTAATGGCAATATCAGCGGTTTCTTTGTCTCTCATTTCACCTACCAAGACAATATCCGGATCATGTCTTAAAATTGACCGGATGGCTTGTTCAAAATTCATTCTGTAGCCGATCTTTAATTGGCGCGCGCCTTCAATAACATATTCAACCGGGTCTTCAACGGTTAAAACATTTACCGTCGGATCAATTACCTGGTAAAGCGCCGCAACAAGGGTTGTGCTTTTACCGCTTCCTGTCGGACCGGTTAAGATAACCATTCCCTGCGGCTGGTTTATAGCTTTTGTAAATGCTGTCTTTGAATAGCCCATTAAACCAAGCTTATCTAAATCTCTGATAACTTTCCTGTCGTCGAGAATTCTTATTACAACACTTTCAAATTTATTTTTCAGTTCGGTACCGACAGTCGGAAGAACAGATACTCTGAATCTAATTACATGCCCATCTATTTCTCTTTGAATAAATCCATCCTGTGCTCTTTCTCTTTCGAACCTGTCCATTCCTTTTGAGCGGTCCTTCACAACCGCAATTACAGCTTCAGGTAAAGTATTTTCCTGAACATGCCATAGCTGAAGGTTTCCGTCAATGCGAATTAAAATGTCCGTCTTGTTTCCTGACTTGGGGACGAAGTGAATATCGCTTGCCCCTCTTCTAACACCTTCAACTAAAGCGCCTTCGACAAGATTTATTAATGCGCTTTTATTTATTTCGGCGTCAAGCGCTTCTTCGTCTAACGAAGTATCATCTTTTTCAATTTGAATTTCTGTGTTAGCTTCTTCCATCATTTTTAAGAAAACATTTTCCGGAGGAAGAATTGTGTGGATTATTCTTTCATAATCTTTTTTTCTTATATAGATGACTTCATATTTCTTTGCGTTAAGTCCGAATGCAATTCTTGGGATGTTTCGCTCCGTCGGGTCAATTGCAGCGAGAATAAGTTTATCTCTTATTCTGTCGTCAAACATAAAGGGAATAATTTTATGCTCAAGCATTTGTGTTTTAAGCTGTTCGCCGGCGCCGTTGATCATTTGCTTAATGGAGTCAAGTTTTTGCTGGGGAATTTCGTCATGGGAAACGTTAAGCTCCCTGAATGCGTATAGAATTGCAACTTCTCTAAAAATGGTATCGTGGTCGTAACCAAAATCCTGAACTAAAATTTGTGCAAGATTTCTTTTAATTCTGCTTTTATCATTGGCTTTTGCGCTCAATGCTTTTTCAAGCATTGAAGAATCAATTATTCCCTTCTTAAAAAGGAGATAACCGATTTTATCCGTCATTTCAAGACTGCTATCAATCATACAATTCTATCGTTTAAGTTTTTTTGTGTCAAACCAATTAGAATGGAATATTGGAGTAGTGGAATGATGGAATATTGGAATATTGGAATTGAGAAAGATTTTCATTATTCCATCACTCCAACATTCCACTACTCCACCCATACTCCATATTCTATATTCTATATTCCATACTCCATATTCCATTACGCTATATTTCTTTCAATAACAGTATTACTCGATACACCCGGTGCTGTGGGATGGATTGTGGCAGTTTCTGCTGAAACTAATGTAAGAAGTATCATTACAACCATAATTATCATCGCAATAAAAACCTGAATTAACTCAATAAGGTTTTTAAGTTTATAAACAGTCTCGCTTTCATAATAATTAGCAAGTTGAAGAGCGGTAGTTTTAATTGTACCGGTTTCCTCGCCCGAGTGAAATCTTGAAAGTGCGGTTTCAGTAAACACTCCGCTTGCTTCAAAAGCTTCCGTAAGCCCTTTTCCTTTTTTAATCATTAGCGGAATGGCAATGTTTTTTATTCTATCTTCAAAATATGCATTGCCTGTAGCTTCCGAAGCTATTCTTACCGGCTCGATGCTTTCCGCCGAGCCGCTGTAAAGAGTGTAGAACACTCTGCAATAAACTTCAATTATGGTTTTATGAACTAGAGTACCAAGCATGGGTATCTTTAGCATCATCCTGTCAACAATAAATTTACCGCGCTTCGTTTTTGAAAATCTCCAAAAGGCAATTAACGGAATAATAAAAGCCAGCGCAACTAAAAGTCCGTTAGCAGAAAGGAAATCGCTTATTTTAAGTGTAAAGGCAGTCATCGGAGGAAGAGGAATTTTGAATTGTTCAAATAATTTTGCGGTTTGCGGAAAGATATAATCGACATAAAATAACACCGCGATAAGAAGAACAAACATCGTAATAGCGGGAGTAATTAAAGCGCTTCTTAAATTCTTTTTCAATTCCTGCCGGCGTTCTAAAAATTTTGCTGTAGCTTTATAGATTTCAGTCATATTACCGCTTTTAGAAGCCAGCCCGAGCATGTAAGCCGTAAACTTTCCGAAGACAGACTGGTATTTAAGAAAAGTAGCTTCGCTATCCGCTCCTTTTTTTAAATCATTATTTATTTCTTTTAGAGTTTCGCGAAGGGTTTTATTTTGAGTGTCATTTATTAGAAGATTCAAAATTTCACTATAAGGAAGTTTTTGATCTAAAAGCTCTGCGCTAATTTTAACAAAGGTAACTATCTCTGTAGTCGGAGGAGCAAGATTCAACTCAAAAAGTTTTTTATTTACGGAAAGAACCTTATAACCGAGTCGAGAGAAAGCCTCTTCCACTTCCATTTTCGTATAAGCTTTTTGCTCTCCTTTAATAGGCTTTTCGTCTCCTCTTTTTACTCTATAAAGAAAAGATGATTTACGTTGAATAGTTTTAACTTTAAGCTGATTTTTTTCAGCAAGCAGATGGATTTTCCTTTTCCCCTCTCCCGTGGAATTTGCTGAAAGGGTACCGCTAATAAGCTGTCCGTTTAATTTTTCTGCAGTAAACTTAAATTCAGTCATTTAGTAATTTAATATAATCCCTAACGCGGCAAGCCGCAATGGAATATGGAAAACAAATTTGAAATATTTTGGCATAAAAAACTAAAATATTATTTTCAATACTATAGGGCGCTTCTAAAAACTTCAATATTTGCCTGAAGGCAGGCAAGTTCGAAATGACAAATTTTTGTGTGTCATATCGAAGGATCCGCCGCGGCGGATGCGACTGAGATATCCCATGCTCAACTCGATTACCCGAGCTATTCGTGGGATTTCTCACCGGCTTAACCTTGCCTACCGGCAAGCAGGCTTGCCTACCTGACAGGTAGGCCTGCCTACCGGTAGGCAGGTTTGTAAATATATTGAATTTATTGCAAAGTTTGAATTATATCTTTATTGCCCCGCAGCATTGTATTTACAATAGTTTGTGTATCTACCTTCTTTTTTTTGGCAACCTTTTCAATAAATTCAGCAATATCTTTATCAAGGTAAATGGGAACATTTAATCGAATATTTTCACGATAGAACTTTCCTCGAATACCTTTAGAAAAATCATATTCCTTTTTCATTTATCACCTTGTATTATATTTTTTGTCTTCTTGCTTTGTAGCCCGACGAGCTGAAATTATTCTGATTACAAAATTTTCTGTATTTATTTCTCGAAATGTATGAACTACAACGATTGAAACATTATTACGATCTTTCCCGACAGTTATCCATCTGTCTTCATTTTGACTATGTGGTTTATCAAAAATTGTTCATATTAATTCATACAAGGTTATTGATGAAGACATTGCGGCAGCATCAATAAAAACGGCATACACTTATCATAATTTAATTCGTAATAATTTACTCCCAAATTTATATTATTATAATATTCAGGTTGATGATCCTTATAATATTTCTCGGATGATATTTCCCAAAAATTATTTCCAAGCTTATGAGCGATAAACCACTTTTCTATTAGCCTTGCCGCTCTGCCGTTTCCGTCTCTAAACGGGTGAATATGCGCAAACTTTAAATGAATCAAAGATGCAAAATAAAATACATGCGCTGTGGTTAAATTT
>JAJYCM010000268.1 GCA_021778375.1 Bacteroidota bacterium | reverse complement strand
AAACAACCCCGTAGAATCGATTTTTGCATTTTTTCTAGTTATCGACTTTAACGACTTCTAAGGGATATCAGTGCAGCTAGGTTCTCCGCATTAAATTTTTATAAAAGATAGTTTTTAGAAGTGCCCTTAATTTATTTGATCTTATCCAAACCTTCCCCGTTTTCAAGGGATTTTATCTGATTTATGTCTGTATCACTTAGCCATGTTTTGCGAATGTTACTTTTGATAGGAGTTAAAACTTTACTCACAACCCAGATATTTTCAGAAGCATTAATCCATTGATTAGTAATCTTTTGAATCGATGTGTCAGGTTGAAAATTGTGAATGCTTATATGCCATACATTTTTTGAAGTATCTTTTGCCCACTTAGAAAATTCGCTGAAAGGTTTTTGGGGCCGATATAAAAGAGAGACTGCCTACGTATAGAATTCTTTCCATGAAAGTAAAAAAGATAGAGAAGAATGAAATATTTGTTTCTACTTTGGAGTATTTGTATTTAAGGCGGTGGAATACAAAAGAATATTCTTACACACACCCTTACAGAGAAACATTAAAGCAGCAATATGTTTTAAGAAAAAACAGCGGTGCGTGGAAAGTTTATGAATTTATAAGACCGGCGCCAAGGACTTCCATACAGCACAGAAGGAAATATAAAAACTAAATGTGAAATTTGTATAAATGCTTGTTTAATAATATTCTATATTGTAAATTTTACACAGATAAATCCATTAAAAACAGTTTTTTATGAGTTGAGCCAAAAGTTCAGTTTGACGAGTGAAAAGTTAAAAAAACTAAGTTGACAAAAGAAGAACACATAGAATATTGGATAAAAACCTCAGAGCACGACCTGGATGCTATGCAAGGAATTTTCGAGGCAGGCAAATATGACTGGGCTCTGTTTGTTGGGCATTTAGCTTTGGAGAAGATTCTTAAAGCTCATTGGGTGGGAAATACAGAGAATAACACTCCGCCTAAGGTTCATAATCTTGTTAAATTATATCAAGAGTCGAATCTATCGTTGTTAAATAAAGATGAGCTTGTCTTTCTTAATGAAGTAACCGGGTTCAATTTAGAAAGCAGGTATCCTGAAACTAAATTTGCATTTTACCGACTTTGCACCAGAGAATTTACAGAAGAGAAAATAAAAAGAATAAAAGAGTTATATCAGTGTTTACGAAAAGAGATATAGAAAAGAGAATCCGTGATTTATATATATTAATTTCACGTCAAATAAAGATAGATGGAATTTATCTTTTTGGCTCTTACGCAAAAGGAAATCCGCATAAAGACAGTGATATTGACATAGCTGTGTTATCAGGAGAATTTGAAGGGATAAGATTTATTGACGGTTCAAAGCTTTCAAGGATTATCATCGATGAAACTTATCCGGATTTGCCATTCGTTGATTTCGAAATCCATCCATATAAGACAGAAGAATTTACAGAAGATAATCCATTTGTCGCTGAAATTTTGAGAACCGGAATCAAGATAATTTGAAAAAGTGAGGTCGTATGTGGAATACAAAAGAATATTCTTACACACACCCTTACAGAGATACATTAAGGCAGCAATATGTTTTAAGGAAGAACAGCGGTGCGTGGAAAGTTTATGAATTTATAAGACCGGCGCCAAGGACTTCCATACAGCACAGAAGGCAATATAAAAACCAGATGTGAAATTTGTATAAATGCTTGTTTAATAATATTCTATATTGTAGATTTTACAAGGATAAAATGGTGTAATATATTATGTTAAGCGAAAAAGTAAAGGACCAAATAAAAGAAAGATTGCTTTCCAAGTTTGATCCGGAGAGAATTATTTTATTTGGCTCGCAGGCACGCGGTACGGCTGATAACAGAAGCGATGTAGATTTGCTTATTATAAGCGAATCTACAGAAGATAAATTTAGCTTAATGGATCAGATGAGGCATGCTTTGCTGCCGATAAACTATGCGTTCGATGTAATCGTTCTAACCCAAGCTGAATTTGAAAAAGATAAGAAGTATCCTGGTACAGTTGCTCGATATGCAACGAAAGAGGGTATAATTTTGTATGAACGATGAACGAAAAGAACTTGAATAACAAGTGTTCAAATGGGTAGAGATTGCAGAAGAAGATTTAATTTTAGCCAACCACGCTTTTACCTTAAGTTCAAATATCCCTTACAGATTAATTTGTTATCATGCGCAGCAATGTGCCGAGAAATATTTGAAAGCATTTCTTGTAAGCAGATTGATTGATTTCCCTTATACTCATGTCATAGATGATTTAGTAAAATTATGTCCGGCTAAGCTTGGTTTAATGAATACTTTAGCAGCAACTTATAAGCTTACAAACTTCGCAGTTGCTAAAAGATATCCAGGTGAATATAAAAAGGTAACCAAGGAAGATGCCATAGAAGCCGTTAAACTTGCAGAATTGACAAAACAAGTTTTTGGTGAGCTTTTGGAAAAAGACGGATTTCATTTTTCTGAACGAGATAAGTAGAGTGATTTCTGGCCCTCAGCCTGTCTGACGGTAGGCAGGGTCGAATGACAATTGGGAGTTGTGCAACATTCTCGGCAGGCAGGTTGGAGTTATGGAATGATGGAATTGAATGGGATTTTCTAATATGGGCACTTCTAAAAACTTCAATATTCTCTGCGAACGTTGCGTATTCTTTGCGTTCTCTGCGTTAAATATTTGTAAATGATAGTTTTTAGAAGTGCCCATATTTCAATATTCCATCTAAGAAGGGTTGCTTCTGAATGATGTGAATTATTATTGCAATTTTTGCATTAAGATTTGGAATGGCTTACCATTTAGGCAAGATACACTTAGGACTAACGGCTGGCATTTTGCCAGTATCGAGATACTGCTTCATTGGTTTAGATTCCGGTTTGTGGCATGTTAAACATGCTCCGACTGTTAAAATATTTTTTTGTTCCTGGATACTAAATGGTCTTACGTTTGTTCTAGTAGCAAAATAACTTTTTCGCGTTTGTAAAAATCCGATCCATGCATCTTCAGGCAAACCGTCATATTTGCTTAAGGGGTATTGAGGAGTAAATGTCCATATACCATATCTGCCGTATTTGACATACAAAAGTTTACCGCGTCCGTATCCTAAAGCAACGGGATCGTTATGACACGAAATGCAAGTGCGGCTTTGTTTGGTTATAGTGTGAGAAAATGTTGGTGCGAATAATCTTCTGAAAATAATATTCTTATCTGATGAAGAATTAGAATTAATATCTTTCTTTTGAATTGTCAGAACCATGCCGGGAATAAAGGTATCCACAGTTTCCACCTCTTTGCCGTTTTTGTCCTTTATAATTCTAATACCAAGTGTCGGCGGTTCAGCGAGATAATCCGAAGGAGTCTCAGCCCACTTGCCTTTTACATCTTTCCTCGCAAGAAGATCGTAACTATTCTCATTTGGTTCATATTGTGTATGGCAGCCGATACATTGAGGCGACCATGAAGTATGGCAACTATTGCATGAAAGATTTTGATGACCTTTACCCTCTGTGCAAATTAGCGCCGGGGGTATTAACGGGAGTGTTTCATTTTTGTTTTTCGTAATTAGTTCGGTTTTTCCTTTTTCATTTATATAGGTATTGATTAATGGATAACCGGATTTTTTTACGACTAAAAACCTTCGGTCTTTCTGTTCAAAATTCCTTAAGAATATTATTCGCTGTGATTCCTGGTCAACCTCGCTAATAGTTTTTACATCCGGTTTACCATTAAAATGACAATCTGTGCAGCTAACCTTAGCTTGGTCTTCTTCATGCTTATAATACTTTCCGTCGCCCATGACTTCGTGTGAAGTATGGCAATCAATGCACTCCATACCTTTCGCATGGTGAATATCTTCCTGCGCTTTTACAAAAACTCTTCCGTCGTCAAGAAGGCGATAGTTGCTGCTGTCTTTAATATCTTCAGGTTGCAATAGTGTATCATGCCAGCCTTCATAATTTGTAGAGATTCTTCCGGAACGGCTATGGCAGCCAAAGCAATGAGA
>JAJYCM010000267.1 GCA_021778375.1 Bacteroidota bacterium | reverse complement strand
AGCTCGATTCCATTGTTGTTGAAAGTAAAGTCCTTCTCCTGCAGTTTGCGTCATTTTGAACTTATCAAGTTGCGGTTCTGTCCCTACCCCATAATTTTGACTTGCATTAAAACTTCTACCGATATTGTTTACAGGATGAGAAGCAACTGAAACAGGTATTTGCTCAATTACTTTTGTCTTCCCATTGTACATAAATCCCCAATTTTGAGGATAGTAATCAATCCATTGCCATTGACCTGGGACAATATTAGAGGGAGTCCATGCCCAACTATATCGAAATGTAAAAAAATTCTTTGAATTGTTGGAAAGAGTAGTGTCCGTAATATCTGCAAATATAAGCGGCTTGCCATTCCAATAAAACCATAGATTTGAGTATTGGGGAAATGCTAAATAGAATTGAGTGTAAAGATTATTGACAATTTGCCCCGAGCTTGCTTTCGTAATAAAAACAATATCAGGGGTAGGAATCCCCGATGCCCGCATTTGTTCCGAGATGGCACATAAAGTGTCAACAACATTAAGATATGTGAAGCCATTTGTTACGTCAAGATACAGAAAGTCGACGCCCGCGTCACTCAGCATTTGCAAATTTCTTCGAATAAGCCATGGATCTTCCGGACGGAAGTAACCGGATTCTGGTTCCCCCCACCAATGGAAAGCCCATCTTGGACCGTATGCAGGATTAGTCGGATTTTGTTGAATCAACTCTGTATTATCGTAAATCGCTGTTCCGCCACCTGCCCCTAACGTCCCTTGCCATGTGAAGTAAAAAATTCCCACATATTTTCCGACGCGGGGAGAACCAACTTGCGTGTTGGTGGGAATAGTCCGCCCAAGCCCATCAGTTCCAACCCATGTCTCGCCAAATCCTCTAATTTGCGGGGAATTTTGAGCAAATAATGTTTTTGATGCAGACAAAACTAATATTACTAAAAAGAAAAGAATTAAATTGAAAATTTTTGTTTTCATGGTTTACTATACTTTCTTTATATTTATTATATATTCCACTTTGAAATTATTTCGAAAGAATCATTTTCTTTATGCTCATGATTGATCCTGATTCTAATCTATAGAAATAGATCAGACCAAGATTCGAATATTCATTGATAAGTCGATAATTTTATGTTGAGAAAAGTTATTATAAATTGTGAAATATTTAATTTCTCCTTACCCGTACGATTGAATTGCGCGTTGCTGAGCAACGTGTCTTGTGGTTGTACAACTCGCTGCCTGAGATCAATTCGCAGGAGCGGCGTCTGAGTCCATTGGAGATACCTCTCTAACCCCTTTGACTGTAATCTTAATAGGAGCTATCTCTCCATTGTCCTTGTATTCGACATAGCTAATATCACAGTTTCGAAATGGCATTCCATTTGCCATTTTGAGGTCATTGCAAATGAAATACCATTGTCCTTTCCATTCAAAGAATGAGCCGTGTCGATCCATGTCCCATGGTTCTTGCAGAAGCTTAGGATCAATATCCTTTTCCTTTAGGAATGATCCTTTGCAAATATATGGTCCGTAGATGTTTCTGCTCATAGCATAGTAGCAGCCCCAAGATAAATAATACCAGCCGTCGCGCTTATTTAAATAAGGTTTGTCATCTGTGGGTTCCTGGATATTATCTCCGTTATGGTTATAGGGGCCTCGCGGATTAATTATCTTTATTGAGCGGGGTTTCCCCGCCAGCGAAATCAAGTTGTCTTTTAGTCTGGCAATATTATATGTCCATACACCGGTAATAAGATAGGCTGTACCGTCGTCATCCATAAACAGTGCAGGGTCTCTGCCTGCCATCAATGGCTTGTTTCCTAAGGGAGATGCCCACGGTCCTTTGGGGGAATTAGATACAGCTACATAAGTACTCTCCGGTGTACACACATACCAGAAGCATTTCCCGTTCTTAAACAGCCCATCTGTCGCCCAGCAGTCAGTAATACCCTTCATGCCGAATATATCTGGTTTCAGCTTGCTCTCAAGATGCCAGTCAGCGAGATTTGTAGAAGACCAAACCCACCAGTCGGTCATGAAAAACCCCTTATAACCTTTTCTTTGGGGAGCGTCAAGAGGTGTATCATGAGTAGCAAATAAGTAGAATTTACCATTAGATATACGTATTGCAGGATCACAAACACCCTTACCCGGAATTAAAGGATTTCCAGTCCATCGAGTCTCTGTACGCAAAGCGGACTTTACATGTCGTATTTTCACGCCGGCAACAAAAGCCAGGGTGAAAGCCGATAATGTTAGACTGATTATTATTACTAATGCTTTCAGCTTGCTCATAAATCTATCTCCTTAAAAGATAATTCTGCTGGAATCATTTTTTAATTATCAAGTTATTTTACACAAAGACGTTTGTGTTTAAATCCACAAACTAAAGGAATTGGTTAGTTAATAAAAGCTTCTTGGAACGCCAGTTATTAAATAATTTTCAAAGGTCTGAATTTTCTTACGTATAATACGGTCTGCAATCAATTTTCGGACGTTCCTCACCGGCTTCTACTGTTATTACATATTGTCCTGTAAAAAGTATGACCGGGAAGGATAACATAAAGATAGGTATTATTTGTAAAAAAAAGAAAAGAGGTTTCTTCCTTAAAAGAAACCTCTTTTCTATATTAATTTCAAAAATACATTATTAAATGAAATATGAATTAGTCATGATAATAGAAGTTATTAAAAATTTTCCTACGCCCTTAAACTTATTTTAGCAGTGTCATCTTTTTAGTTAATGAAAATCCATTAGCGACTATTCGATACAAATAAACTCCGCTAGCTAATTTTGATGCATCAAAATTTATAGTATAACTTCCGGTCTTTTGTTCTTTATCAATTAAGGTTGCTACTTCTTGCCCTAACATATTAAATACTTTAATTGTAACTAGTCCGCTTTGAGGAATGCTATACTTAATCAGTGTTGATGGGTTAAACGGATTAGGATAGTTTTGTGATAATGAAAAGCTTTTAGGGAATTGATATGTTTCCTTGACATCTGTCGGGGCTTGAGTAGTATACCAATAGTTAAATCTTCTGTCCGGCGCAGAATCGCCATCAATAAAAAATTCTGTAATATCATTTAACTTCTGAATATTATCTGCCCAATGAAAATAAAATGAAATATTATTACCTGTTTGATTTATCAAATTTCTCGGCACTGCTATTTGCATTTGATTGCCAATATATTGGTACTTCAAATCAGATATCTCAACCCATGAAGAATCCTGACCATTCCATTTTGCCAATGTTGTGACCGAATCAGATTTAATGTTTAGATTTATAACATAATCGTATCCTTCCCAACCCGTAGCATGATTCGTATCTGAATCAATAAACAAAAGCATCCAGTTTTTATCCGTGCAGGGTGTCAATGCAGTGTCCGTCTTTACATAAAAATAAATATTACTGCTATCGTAGGCAGCTCGCGATTCTATTATATCATTACGACCGGTATTGTTTATATATGTTGCATTTCCATCATATCGAAGAAAGTTACGATGCTCTGTATCTCCTTTCGGATCATTATAGATAGATTGGACATTAGCCCACTCTGAAAAATCACCGCCAATTTTTATTGTGTGCATTCCTGTTGCTAAATGTATCGGCACACATCCTTTAAAACGCCTTATATTATCCACTAATTGATAATAATAATTATCGGTATAACCGTTTGTCATTGGCTCTATATCGCGGCTGAATTCTTCGTTATAATTGTCAACAAAAAATGTTGAATCCGGAGCAAAAGTGCTAAGCTCGCCTAAGAAATTTGGATTGCCGTCTTCTGGGGCAATAAATCTTTGTGCTATCCACTCATTCCACCCCGTAACCATAACGACTTGCGGGTCAACTTGTAAAGCTCGATTCCATTGTTGTTGAAAGTAAAGTCCTTCTCCTGCAGTTTGCGTCATTTTGAACTTATCAAGTTGCGGTTCTGTCCCTACCCCATAATTTTGACTTGCATTAAAACTTCTACCGATATTATTTACAGGATGAGAAGCAACTGAAACAGGTATTTGCTCAATTACTTTTGTCTTC
>JAJYCM010000266.1 GCA_021778375.1 Bacteroidota bacterium | reverse complement strand
AAGATGTTCAAGCCGTCCTGTGTTAAAGGAACTGCTCCTTCTAATTATGCCGTGAACTTCATATCCTTTTTCGATAAGAATTTCTGTTAAATAACTTCCATCTTGTCCGGTAATACCGGTAATTAATGCCTTTTTCAATTTAAGTCCTCTGATTTTAAAATGTCTAATCTAAAGTTTTGCGTTGTTTAGAAACCAAGCGTATGTTTTTTCAATTCCTTCTTTCAGAGAAGTTTGATGCTTCCATCCGAGTTTGTGAATCCTTGAAACATCCATCAACTTACGCGGAGTGCCGTCCGGCTTGGAATTATCATATTCAATTTTTCCTTTGAAGCCCACAACGTCTGAAATTAATCCGGCTAATTCGTTTATTGACAAATCTTCACCTGTGCCAATGTTTATTTGAGAAATTCCGTTTTCATATAAATCTTTGGCTCCAACATTTTCAAGAAGATAGCGGATTGCTTCCGCTAAATCTTCAACATAAAGAAATTCTCTTTTGGGTTTACCTGTTCCCCAAAGAGTAACGGAATTATTTATATCTTTTTGATTTTTTGCTTCGTGAAATTTTCTAATTAGTGCAGGAAGGACATGAGAAGTTTCAAGATCAAAATTATCATACGGTCCAAAGAGGTTTGTCGGCATGGCTGAATAAAAATTTACGCCGTATTGGCGATAAAAACTTTCACACAATTTAATGCCTGCTATTTTTGCGATGGCATAAGGTTCATTTGTAAATTCAAGATAATCGGATAAAAGATATTCTTCCTTCAAAGGCTGTGGAGCGAGTTTTGGATAGATGCACGAGCTTCCAAGAAAAATTAATTTTTCTGTTCCGCTTTTGTAAGCTGCATTTATAATATTTGCTTCGATCATCAAATTATTATAAATAAAATCTGCACGATAAATATTATTAGCCCAAATTCCGCCTACTTTTGCAGCGGCTATTATAACACACTCAGGTTTTTCTTCTGAAAAAAACTTTTCAACTTCAAACTGTTTAATTAAATCCAATTCTGTCTTCGAACGAGTAATTAAATGGTTATAACCATTATGTTCAAGATTTCTTTTTATTGCCGAACCAACCATTCCACGATGACCGGCAAGGAATATTTTCTTATGAATAAATTTTTCTGTTGATTTCACTAACATTCCCGAATAATGTTAAAATTGATTTTGAGTAAATTCTTTGGTCGTTTTTACAACAAACTCTATCTGATTTTTAGACAGTTCAGGATAGATTGGCAGCGCAATTGAAGTATCGGCTGACATTTCTGACAGTGGAAAATCGCCTCGCTTATATCCTAAATTTGCAAAACATTCCTGCATATGAAAAGGAACAGGATAATAAATTTCTGTACTGATTTCATTCTTCGCTAAAAATTGACGCAGTTCATCACGTTTTTCAACCCGTATAATATATTGATTGTATATATGGAAATTTTTTATTGTGTCTGATTTATAAATTGCCTTCGGTAAAAGAACTTTATTCTTTTCATTGAAATAAATCTTTCCCGTTTCTTCAGCCAATCCGGCGGCGATGAATGACTTATTGTAATCTTCTGCGTTTTCTCTTCTTTTTTGCGACCAGCCATCAAGAAACGGAAGTTTAACTTTAAGAATTGCGGCTTGAATTGCATCTAATCTAAAATTTCCTCCGATAATTTTATGATAATATTTAGGCTCCCCGCCGTGAACGCGTAAAATTTTTAATCTTTCAGCAAGTATGTCATCATTTGAAATAACCAATCCGCCGTCGCCGTATCCACCTAAATTTTTACTTGGAAAAAATGAAAAACAACCAATGTCGCCGATAGTTCCTACATGTCTTCCGTCTTTATATTGAACACCGATAGCTTGTGCGCCATCTTCAATAACTTTTAATCCGTTCTTTTTTGCAATTTTAATTATCTCATCCATCTCGCAACTTTGTCCATAAAGATGGACAGGGATGACCGCCTTTGTCTTAACAGTTATTTTCTTTTCAAATTCTTTTGGATCTATATTAAATGTAACCGGGTTAATATCAACAAAAACCGGCGTAGCATTTAATCTTGAAACAACACCTGCGGTTGCAAAAAAAGAAAAGGTGGGAACTATTACTTCGTCCCCCGGTTGAATTCCTATAGCCATTAAAGCTATCAACAAAGCGTCGGTGCCAGATGAAACGCCAAGCGCATGTTTACAATTTAAATAATCACAAAAAACTTTTTCCATCGAATCAACTTCGGGGCCAAGAATAAAATACTGAGATTCTGCAACTTTTATTATCGCTTCGTCTAATTCTTTTTTTAAAGAAAGGTACTGCGGTTTAAGGTCTAACAGTGGTACGCGCATAAATACTCCATAATTTTAAAACAAATTTAATAAAGAATTAGAAGTAATGGAAAGGAGAATTTCGCTTATTCTTTTACAAAATTAGAAAATAAAATCCATTTCAATATCTTTTAATAGTTTTGCTGATAAATCTTTTTCAGAAACAACAGGATTTTCAATTTGCCATTCTATGTTTAACTGTGGATCGTCATATCGGATAGATCTTTCATCAGCTTTACTATAATAAGCAGTACATTTATAGTGAAAAATTGCTTCGCTTGATAAAACCGAGAAACCATGAGCAAAACCGCGAGGAATCCATAGTTGTTTATGGTTTGCTTCCGATAACTCAACTGAAAAATATTTTCCAAATGAGGGAGAATTAAATCTAATATCTACCGCGACATCTAAAACATTGCCTAAAATTACCTGGCAGAGTTTTCCTTGCGCGTTATCCCCGATTTGATAATGAAGGCCGCGAACGGTTCCTTTTTTTGATTTTGAAATATTATCTTGAACAAAATTAAAACTCAATCCATGTTCAATATATTTTTTAGCACTGAAAGACTCGAAAAAATATCCGCGTCCGTCCGGAAAAACATCCGGTTCAATAACTATCGGCCCAGTGATTTCTGGTTTAATAATTTTCATATAACAGTTATTCTTTATTAAAAAGGTTGTGTTAAGATTCTCTCAATACTTTTTCAAGATAATTTCTGTAAAGAGAATTCGGAATAGAATTAATTACTATTTCAAATTCAGTTTTACTAATATAGTTCATATAAAATGCTATTTCTTCGATACACGCTACCTTTAATCCTTGGCGTTCTTCAATGACGCCAAAGAAATTTGAAGCTTGAAGCAGCGCCTCGGGAGTGCCGGTATCAAGCCATGCAATACCGCGCCCGATCTTTTCAACCTTTAATTTTCCTTTAGCTAAATATTCTTTATTTACATCGGTAATCTCAAGTTCTCCCCGGGCTGAAGGATTTAAACTTTTTGAAATCCCGACAACGTCATTATTATAAATATAAATCCCGGGAACGGCATAATTTGATTTAGGTATTTTTGGTTTTTCTTCAATCGAAATTGCTTTACCGTCTCCGTCAAACTCAACAATGCCATATCTTTCGGGGTCATTTACTTGATATCCAAAAATTGTTGCACCTTCATTATTTCTGATTCCCCGATAGAAAAACTCTAATGAACCGTAGAAAATATTATCGCCAAGAATCAAGACAACACTTTCACCGTTAATAAATCTTTCTCCGATTATAAATGCTTCGGCAATTCCGTTAGGTGCAGGTTGTACAGCATATTCAATTTTCAATCCAAGATGTGAGCCATTTCCAAAGAGCTGCCGGTAAAATGGGATTGTCTCATCATTAGAAATAATTAATATTTCTCTAATCCCGCCGAGCATTAAAATTGATAGTGGGTAATAAATTAAAGGTTTATCGTAAATAACCGTCAGTTGTTTACTGTAAATTTTTGTAATCGGATACAGTCGAGATCCGGAACCGCCTGCCAAAATTATGCCTTTCATAACACCTTTTTATTTAATTAAGATTTAACAATACGCAGGTAATTTAAAATATAATGGTAATCATTATTTCATAATAACCTTTTGCGTAATGTGGGTTAAGATTATAATATTAAAAATATTTACATAGAATCAAACGAAAAATAGCAAACTGAATAAATGAATTCAAAATTATTTTCCGGGCAAGGAAATTCCTTTTATTTTTCTAAATAAAGATACAGCAAAAGAAT
>JAJYCM010000265.1 GCA_021778375.1 Bacteroidota bacterium | reverse complement strand
TAACCTACAGGCTTTTATCTTTCGTGGGGGCTAATGGATTCGAACCAATGACCCTCTGCTTGTAAGGCAGATGCTCTGAACCAACTGAGCTAAGCCCCCGGGAGAATGAATTTGCGATTTTGGTAATGTCAAAAAATCGCGTGGCAAATATCAGACTTTTTGGAAATAGTTCCAAATGTCAACTTATTCTTTGAGCGAGCGACGGGGTTCGAACCCGCGACATTCAGCTTGGGAAGCTGACACTCTACCAACTGAGTTACGCTCGCAGCGCTAAACCGAATATTTTAACTTTCTAAATTTCTGTCTGTAAAATAATCAACAACTGATAATATAGCAATGTCCTAAAATTATTTTTATTTATTAACATTATGCAAAAACAGTCTTTCGGAGTAATGGAATGATGGAATAGTGGAGATATCGGGAAAAGTAGCTCAATTCCATTACTCCAACCTGCCTGGCGAGAGAGACTGTTGCACAACTCCAAAATGTTATGTTGACTTAAGGGAGAAAACCCATAAATAGCCCAGTTACCCGAATTGAGCATGGGATATCTCAGTCGTAGGACTCCTTCGATATGACACAAAAAAAAGCTGTCATTTCGACTACCGCAATCGGGATAAACTCCGGGAGAAATCTTCTTTGTTGAAAATTTAAAAGATTTCTCAGTCGATGATTTATCCCGTATGCGGGACTCCTTCGAAATGACATCTGGAAGTAGTGCAACATACTCTCGCGGCAGATAAGTTTTCCAAGTGTCGAAGAAGATCAGTTATTTAAATGCTTCGGCAACTAATTCCATCTGCTGTTTTGCTGATTTTTTTGCTGATCCAACTGCAGGGCTTGCGCTTTCGGGTCTGCCGGCATAATTCAATTTTTGTCCTTCAGCCAAATCTTCAATCAATCTTGGGGCTAAGAAATTCCAGGCACCCATATTTTTTGGTTCCTCCTGAACCCAAGTAACTTTTTTAGCATTTTGGTAGGATGCCAATATTCCTTTTATCAATTTTGATTTATATGGATAATACTGTTCAACGCGAACAATTGCTGCATTAGTAATTTTATTTTCTTCACGGAATTTGATAATGTCATAATAAACTTTACCGCTGGTAATGATTATTTTTTCTACTAAATTTTTATTAACCGTACTATCATCAATAATCTCCTGAAATTTTCCATTAATGAAATCTTCCTTTTTCGATTTAGCTTCAGGAAGCCGCAGCAAACTTTTTGGTGTCATTATAATTAAAGGCTTTCCCACTGCCTGTTTTATTTGCCGCCTTAAAACATGAAAGTACTGAGCCGGCGAAGTTAAATTGCAAACTTGAATATTGTCTTCGGCACATAGAGTTAGATATCTCTCCAAGCGCGCACTGGAGTGCTCTGGTCCCTGACCTTCAAAACCATGCGGCAGCAACATTACCACGCTATTCGGAAGATTCCATTTTTCAAAAGATACAACTATAAAATTATCAATTATCACCTGTGCGCCATTTGCAAAATCGCCAAACTGTGCTTCCCACATAACCAATGCTAACGGATCGGCAGTGCTGTAACCATACTCGAAGCCTAGCACAGCGGCTTCGGATAAAAAGCTATCAAGAGCTTCAAGCTTTCCCTGCCCCCGTTTTATATGATTCAACGGAAAATATTCTATACCAGTCTGAATATCAGTTAAAGCAAGGTGGCGTTGACTGAAAGTTCCCCTTACGCTATCCTGCCCGCTTAGTCTTACAGGAGTGCCTTCAAGAAGTAAACTGCCGAAAGCTATTGATTCAGCGGTAGCCCAATCGGCATCCGAACTTCCGTCTAAAAGCTCCAGCCTTTTTTCTAGGAATTTTTTCAGTTTAGGATGAACGGAAAATTCTTTAGGGACTTTTGTTATTCCTTTAATAATTTCTTCAAGCATACTTTCAGAAATTCCGGTTTTATTATTGTGGGATACAGCTTCCATTTTTTCCTTTGAAACTGCGAGCGGTATGTCTCCACTAAAGGAAGATTTTTTCCTTTTTATCTTATCGAACGCCTCACTTAAAGAATTATTTGCCGCTTGATTTAATAAATTTATTTCATCTTGAGTAAGAGTTTTATTTTTAATTAAAGTATTAGAATAAATTTCTCTTACAGAAGGATGAATTTTAATTTTTTCATATAACAGCGGTTGGGTAAATCCAGGCTCGTCACCCTCGTTATGACCGTGCCGTCTATAACCGAAGAGGTCAATAACAATATCTTTATTGAAAAGCTGTCGATATTCAAAAGCTAATTTTGTTACCCATAAAGCAGCTTCAGGATCGTCACCATTGACGTGAAAGATTGGCGATTGTATCATCTTAGCAACATCGGTAGCATATTGTGAAGAGCGTGCATCTTCAGGGGTAGTGGTAAATCCGATTTGATTATTTATTATGATATGAATCGTGCCGCCGGTACGGTAGCCGCTTAATTGAGAAAGGTTCAAAGTTTCGGCGCAAATACCTTGTCCTGCAAAAGCTGCATCACCGTGGATTAAAATCGCCATTACTTTTCTATGTTCTTTTTTATCACCAAGCCTGTTCTGTTTTGCACGAACGATACCTTCGACAACAGGATTAACCCATTCAAGATGACTTGGATTAGAGGCAACAGAAACCGCAATACTTTCCCCGTTTCTTGTTTTGTATCTACCGGAAGCTCCGAGATGATATTTAACATCACCGGAACCTTCAATTGAATTTATGTCCGGAATATCTTCAAATTCTGTAAATATCGAGTCGTATGACTTACCGATAATATTAGCAAGGACGTTTAGTCTACCCCGGTGAGCCATTCCAAGGACTATTTCCATAATTCCGGATTCACTGGCATCATTTAGAAGTAAATCAAGAACAGGGATTAGGGTTTCAGAGCCTTCAAGGGAAAATCGTTTATGTCCAATAAATTTATTATGGATGAAATGCTCAAATGCTTCGGCTATAATTAACTTATTAAGAATTTCCTTTTTCATATCCGCATCGAAGTGAGGAATATTTTTAACCGGTTCCATTTTATTTTGAAGCCATAATTTTTCGGCGGGATTTTGGATATGCATATACTCGACGCCGATTTTTTCGCAATAAGTTTTCTGAAGAATTTCTAAAATAACACGAAGAGTAGCTGTAGGAATGCCTCCGAAACCGCCGGTAATAAATTCACGGTCTAAATCCCACAAAGTTAGTTTGTAACTTGCAGGGTCTAATTCAGCATGGTAAGCAAGCTGCGAACCGAGCGGATCAAAGCTTGCTATTAAATGACCGCGCACTCTGTAAAGATTAATTAATTGTAATACCCTTCCCTGCTTTTCGGTTTCCTCCCTGTTTGAATGATTACCGAATGTTTGGGATTGAGAATCGCTCTGCCAGGCTAACGGGACTAGGGGAACCTTTAGATCTTCAAATATTTCTTCATAAAAAAAGTTTGCACCTAAGAGCAGATCATTTATCTCCTTAAGAAAATATCCCGATTCTGCGCCTTGAATAATTCTATGATCATAAGTGCTTGTAATATTCATAACCTTGCTAATTCCAAGCGCAGAAATAGTTGAAGGAGCCATTGCCTGATATTCCACAGGATATTGAATAGCGCCTGTGGCGACTATTGTTCCCTGCCCTATCATTAACCGCGGCACGGATGATATAGTCCCGATTGTTCCGGGATTAGTCAGTGTAACTGTAGTCCCCTGAAATTCGGAAGGGTCAATCAATGCTTTTCTCGATCTATCAATCAAATCATCATAAGCTTTAACAAATTCGCTGAAGTTCATTGTATTGGATTTTTTTATATTGGGGACAATGAGTGAATGTGAGCCGTCCTTTTTTTCAATATCAATGGCTAAGCCTAGATTTATATTATTTCTTTTGATAACGTTTGGTTTTCCGTCAATGAGAGTAAAAGCATTATTCATGACCGGATTGGTCATTATTGCTTTCACAATCGCCCATGCAATTAGATGAGTAAAGGAAATTTTACGTTGATTTTTTTTATAAAGGTTCTGATTTATTAAAATTCTATTTTCTTCAAGAAGCTTTACCGGTATTGTACGCTGCGATGTGGCAACAGGAATTGTCAGACTGG